>NZ_CAMPGZ010000022.1 GCF_946885725.1 uncultured Nocardioides sp. | reverse complement strand
CGCCGTACGACGGCCAGGGCCCCCGCTCCTTCGAGCGAGGGCCCTGCCGTGGAACGGGTTTCCGGACTCAGTTCTTGTCCGGGGCGACGATCTCCGGGAGCTTCTGGTCGAACTTCTCGGCGAACGTCAGCGACGGCATCACCTGGCCCTGCGGACGCGCCGCGTTGGCCAGGTCGGCGGCCCAGGTGGCGGCGCGCATCCGCTGGCTGGGCGTGCCGTGGTGGCCCGGGCTGGTGAACTGGCAGTCGCCGACCTCGAACGACGTGCGCTCGGCCTGCAGCACCCGCTTGTCGTTGAGCGAGAGGCCGCGCGCGTGCGTCGCGAAGTAGGTGCCGAACGCGTCGGCCATCAGCTCCGTGCGACGAGTCGCCTCGGGACCGGTCAGCGGCGAGTCGAACAGGTTGCGCTCGTACTGCACGTGGTGGCCGAACTCGTGGCCCATCACCGCGCGCGAGCCGACGTCGCCGATCCCGAGGTAGTCGAGGGCGTCGAGGATGCCGTCACCGAAGACCAGCTTGTCCGGCAGCCCCTGAACCAGCGGGTCGGGGTCGCCCTCGGCCGTGAACGCGTAGGCGTTCAGCGTGAACAGCGAGTTGTTCCCGCCGTCGAACAGGCCGGAGGAGATGGCCTCGGCGATCTCGGCCGCCATGGTCTCGGCCTGGGGGTCGGTGAGGCCGAAGATCGGCTTGACCTTGAGGATGCGCGCGACCCGGGCCTCGTCGCCCATCCAGCCGCCGTGCATGGCGAGCAGCTGGATGTCGCCGGACTGGATGTCCCAGAACTTCTTGGCGTCCCGGAAGGTGTTGCCGAGCAGCGTCCGGTAGTCGCTGCGGATGTTGTAGCGCGAGTCGCCACTGGTGCCGAAGAGCAGGGCGTCGTACGTCGGGATGTCGAGCATCTCGATGTGGTCGATGAGGAAGAAGAGCTCTTCCAGGCTGAGGCCGTTGATCAGGTCGTCGACGAAGGCGTCGAGGCCGGTCGCCGAGCACTCGTAGTCAGCAGGGTCGATCGCGTGCGCCACGGCGGCGTGAACACCGGTCGGCTCGATGCCGAACCTGTCGGCAACCGCGGCGCTCTCGGCACCGGCCGCGCGGACGTCGGCCGCGGTCGGTGCAGTGTCGGAAGAGGTGTCGGCAACGGCGAGCGGGGCGGTGCCGATCGCGAGGGTGACGCTCACCGCGAGTGCGGCGAGGGAACGAGCAGGCAGCTTCACGAGGGTCTCTCGTCTCTCTGTTCCTGGCGCACGGCGGCGTAAGACCCGAGACGAGGCGCGCGCTTGTCGCTGGTCTGCGACCAGTCCCCCCGTCGACGGACTCGGGGGCACCTGCTCCCCCGAACCGAGCGCAGGGGCTGATCATGCATGGTGGGTTGCGCTGTGGCAAGGGTCACCTTGTGGTTACTATCGCCGCTCGGTCTTGTTGCCGGCGTTGTTGCCGAAGATGTTCAGTGCGCCAGGGCGCGCAGCGCGTGCGCGGTGGCCGCGTCGGCGGGGAAGAAGGTCTCGATCGCGATCTCGTCGAGGGTGACGTCACGCGGGGAACCGAAGACGGTGGCGGTGTAGAGCAGCGACAGGTCGCCGTACGGCGTGCTCAGCTGCAGCGGTACGACGAGGTCGTGGTCGTCGGTGTCGGGTGCGGGCACTGTCGGCTCGGGGGTTCCGTAGCTCTCGAGCTCGGCGAGCAGGTCGACGAGACCGGGTGCGGCGGTGCGCTCGAGCTGGCGCCGGACCCGCCGCAGCACATGGGCGCGCCACTGCTCGAGGTTGCGCACCTGGGCGGTGAAGCCCTCGGGGTGCAGGGTGGCGCGGAGCATGTTCAGTGGTGTCCGGCCGAGCTCGCCCGGCAGTCCCTCGAGGAAGGTCACCATCGCGTCGTTGGCGGCCACCAGGTCCCACTGGACGTTGACCGCGGCGGAAGGGTTCGGCTCCATCCCCTGCAGCACGGCGTGGACGGCGTCGTACGCGGCGCCGAGGTCGGTCAACGGGCGCTCGGGGTGCACCGGCGCGAACCCCGCGGCGAGGTAGAGGCGGTTGCGCTCCCGCAGTGGCACGTCGAGCTCGTCGCAGAGGCGCTCGATCATCTCGCGACTCGGCTTGGAGCGGCCCGTCTCGATGTAGCTGAGGTGCCGTGTCGACACGTCGGCGGCCAGGGACAGGTCCAGCTGGGAACGGCGGCGTCGCTCGCGCCACCGCTTCATCATCGCTCCGACCGTCTCGTCGGGGCCCACGGCGACGGCTGTCATGACCGCAACCCTGGCGCGGCTCCGGCGTCCCGGCAATGACCTCCGAGGTCATTGCGACCGGGCCGGACGCGGCGCACGGTGGTCGTCGCCGTACCGACCCGGGCGGCACCCACACCCAACCCGAGGGAGACCCCCATGACCGAGACCACCACCTCCCCGACCATGGCGCGCCTGGCCGCGAGGGGCCTGAAGGCCGTCGACCGGTACGTCGAGTTCTGGAACGCCGAGACACCGGGGGAGCAGCGACGCACCGCGGACGCGGCATTCGCCGAGGACGTCTGCTCCCACGTGCTGCTGGGCGTGTGGCGCGGCGTCGGCCAGCTGATCGCGTTCCGCGACGAGTTCGCCAAGCGCGTGCCCGGCTTCGAGTTCCGGCCCCGGACCGCGCCCGACGCCCACCGCGACCGGGCACGGCTCCCGTGGGAGGTCGTCGTCGGCGAGAAGAGGATCGCCGCCGGCACCGACGTACTCGTCCTCGACGAGACCGGACGCATCGCATCGGTCACCGGTTTCGTCGACGAGTTCCCGGAGGGCTTCGACCTCGACAACCACCAGTGAGCCGACGTCCGGCGTGCCGGGTGCGACCAAAGTAGAGGTCGGGATAGCCCGAGGACCGAAGCGGTGTCGTGACCCGCTCGCCGAGGATTGGTCACGTGGAGACGTGGACGCTGCGTGACCGCGGCCGCTCCCTCGTGGTGACCGTCGAGGCCGTCGACGGTCGCTCCGAGGTGCGGCTGCTGCTCGAGGGTGACACCGTCGCGTCCGGATCGGGCGGACTCCTCGACACGCTGAAGCTGAGCCACCAGGACCTGCGTGTGAAGGTCGAGCTCTGGCGGACGGGTCGCGCGCGCAGCGTGGAGATGCTCGACCACGGCGATGACGGGCCGCCGGCCGACGGCGACGGGTTCAGCCGATCGTGGCCGCAGCGGGAGAGGCGCGAGGAGACGAGCCGCGACGGCGCGGCCGCCTCTGACTGAGACCGTCCTTGCATCTTCAAGCGCTCGGAGGGCCAGCGGTCGAGTGGCCCGCTGACCGGAGCCCTGCAGCGTCAGCCTCGGTCTCATGGCGGACCACGGCGACGGTGGCGATCACGACGATGGCTGCCCCGACCCACTGCCAGGGTTCGAGGCGTTCCCCGACCAGGAACCCGGCTGCTACACCGAACACGGGGATCAGCGGCAGGAAGGCTCCCGCGTACGACGCGGGCACGTGCCGAAGGCCCGCGAGGAAGAACCAGAACCCGAGGCCGTAGTACAGGACGCCCGAGACGCCCGCGCCGATCCACGTCCCGGCCTCCAGGCCGGTGAGGGTCCAGCCGGAGCCGCCTGCCGCTTCGACAACGCTCGCCAGGACCACGGCGAAGGTCAGGGCCGCCACCTGCTGGGCCAGGACGACGGCGAGCGAGGTGTCGTCGAGCATCCAGCGTCGCGTCAGGACGGTGTACAGGGCGCAGACCCCGACCGAGAGCAACGTCAACGTGACGCCGACCGCGGCGCCCGAGGCGCCCGGTTGGTAGACGACCAGCAGCACGCCGAGGACCGCGACGGCGACAGCGAGGGCGCGTGCTGCCGGGATGTGCTCCCGCAGCACGAGGGCGGCCAGCAGCAGGATGAGTACCGGCTCGGTGGCCCACAGCACGACGTACATGCTGGCGGTGATGGTGGTCAGGCCGACGAGGCCGATGGCGTAGGCGAGGCCGGGGTTGAGCACTCCCAGGGCGGTCAGTCGGCGCATGGGCGGGGTCCAGGCGAAGGGCTCGCGGCGGGCGACGGCGATGGCGAGCAGGAGGAGGCAGCTGACCGCGAGCTGGACCGAGAGAAGGCTCAGGGGCGTGATGTCGTCGACGACCTGCTTGCTGACGACGGTGCCGATACCCCAGCACGCGGAGGCGGCGACGAGGACGGCGACGGCGCTGCGCGCGGTGGGAGCGCGCACGCCGGAGGTGGGGACGGTGGACATGGTGAGGCTCCGTTGCGACGAATGTGGGCAGGGCTGAGCGACGGCGCCGCAGGGCGGCGCCAGGGGCGTCAGTTGACGGGGTCGTCGCTGTCGCAGCAGTCGTAGGCAGGCACCCGGCACGGCTTCGCCGGCCGTCGCGTGCACACCTGGCCTTCCACGTTGACCACGCTACGCCCGGGTGCGGCATCGGTGAGTGCGCGCGCACCGCTGGACCAAACCAGTCTGAGGTCACGCCGGCGAGAGGCCCGAGAAACGAGAACCGCAGGTCAGAAGAAGGCTCTGACCTGCGGTTTCGGTGGTGGGCAGGGGCGGGGTCGAACCGCCGACCTTCCACTTTTCAGGCGGACGCTCGTACCAACTGAGCTACCTGCCCATGGCGACCCCGACGGGACTCGAACCCGCGGCCTCCGCCGTGACAGGGCGGCGCGCTAACCAACTGCGCTACGGGGCCTTGATCGTGTTGCTGGTGGTGCTTCTGTTGCCTTCCGACTGTGTCGATCGGCGGGCGCAATGCTAACCCACCAACCTGCCAACTCCCGAATCGGGAGCGTCGGCACTCTCGATCTGGGCACCCCCAACGGGATTCGAACCCGTGCTACCGCCGTGAAAGGGCGGGGTCCTAGGCCGCTAGACGATGGGGGCCAGGGCTGCCACGCCAGCGGCCGTCGGGCACGACTGCCGTCGGGGACCGGACAAGCATAGGGGTCGCCCCGAGACGGGCAAAATCGGCGTCCGAATCCGGCCGCCGGGCAGGATGGTCGCGTGATCACGATGTCGCGCGAGCGGTTCGAGGAGCTCGTCTCCGACGCGCTCGACCGGGTGCCGCCGGAGCTGGCCGAGCTGATGACGAACGTCGTGGTCCTCGTCGAGGACGACCCGCCGCCGGACGACCCGGACCTGCTCGGGTTGTACGACGGGACGCCGCTGACCGAGCGCGACTCGACGTACGCCGGCGTGCTGCCCGACCGGATCCTGATCTTCCGCAATCCGACACTCGACATGTGCGAGTCGGAGGAGGAGGTCGTCGAGGAGGTGCACATCACGGTCGTGCACGAGATCGCCCACCACTTCGGCATCGACGACGATCGGCTGCACGAGCTCGGCTACGCCTGACCGACCCAGAACCCCACTGCACACAGGGCGATCGTCGGCAGCAATGTGAGTACGGCGACGGCGGTGCCGAGCCGCGGTCCGCGCTCGTGGGTTTGCACAGCGAAGGCGGAGTACGTCGTCAGCCCGCCGCAGAACCCGGCGCCGAGCAGGGACATGACGCCGCCGTCGAGCCCGGCGCCGACCAACAGGCCGAGCAGGAACGAGCCGATCCAGTTCACCGCGATCGTGCCGCTCGGCCAAAGGGCGTCGAAGAGCAGCGCGAAGCCGTAGCGCATCGCGGCACCGAGCCCGGCGCCGATCGCGACGAGGGCGAGAGTCACCGCTTCTCCCGCGCGGCGAGCACCCGCACCAGGTGCACCGCGACCAGGGCGGCAGTCAGGGTGCCCAGGACGTAGGCCGCCGCGGTCGTCTCGTGGCCGCTCGCGAGCAGGGCTCTGGTGTCCTCGGCCGCCGTCGACATCGTGGTGAACCCGCCCAGCAGTCCGGCGCCGAGGAACGGCCGCACGAGCGAGTGGCCACGCAGGCCGGGAGCGACCGTGAGCAGCGCGAGGGCGAGGCTGCCGCCGACGTTGATCGCGAAGGTCGTCCAGGGAAAGCTTTCGGCGGGCGACGGGAACGCCAGGCTCAGGGACGCGCGCAGGACGGCGCCCAGTGCGCCGCCCACGGCCACGACGCCGAGGGTCGGCAACACCCGGGGGGCGCTCAACTCGACGACTGCCGCTCGACGGTGGTGCTGCCGGTCCAGGGCTGCGGTTCCTCGCCGGCTCCCTGGCGCACGAACTCCCCGACGTACCAGTCGAGCAGCGCGAGCTGCTGCGGCGTCGCCGGCATCGTGAGCAGGCTCTGGTCGCGGCAGAACTCGTCGGCGCGCGCGAGCACCTCGCCCATCCGCGCCATCGTCGCCGGCGCGCTCGCGGGCACGCGGTAGTCGAGGTCGACGGTGGCGTCGCCGGCCGCGATGGCGGCGTCGAGCCGCTCGATCCCGTGTGCGCGGCGGCGCTCGAGCTCGGTCCGCAGCGTGAGCTCGGCGACCTCGGCGGCGAGCGGGAACTGGTCCGGATGCGCGAACGCCAGCAGCCGCAGCTCGCGCCGGATCTCGGCGTACCAGTCCCGGAACGACGCCCACACCTGTGCGGGCATGCCGAGGAGCTGAACCTGCAGCAGCTTGTCGTCGACGTCGGCGGCGTACTCCTCGACGGCCTCGTCGAGGACGAACACGTCGCCGTCCTCGGCGACGTCGACGCCGGGGTCGGGGCTGGGCACGAACCAGACGACCTTCCCCTCCGGGGAGACGTCGGCGCCCCATGCCTGGGAGTAGAGCGCGAGGATGCCCATCCCGCGGCCGACGGTGCGCATGAGGCCGTCCTCGTCGGTCATGTCGTCGGTGGTGCGCGGCGGGCGCTTCGAGTGGTCGCGGACCTCGACCCGGGGGCGCTCGCGAGAGCCAAGCACGCGAAGAGTGATCGGCGGCTCGGCGTGCAGGATCGCGTTGGTGACCAGCTCGGACACGCCGAGCTCGGCCGCGTCGAGCAGGTCGGTCCGGCCGAGGTCGCCGAACTCCTCGACCACCCACGCGCGGGCTCGTCCGACCGAGCGCGGGTCGGGGTCGAGCTGCAGCGCCTCGCTCACACTCGCTTCCTCTCTGCCCGCAACGACACCAGGCGGGTCACCACCATGGCGATGTAGAAGATGCCTACCACCTGCTCGATCATGATCACGCTCCGGGCGTGCCCGGTCACCGGCTGGATGTCGGAGAGCCCGGTGCTGGAGAGGGTGGTGAACGACAGGTACAGCAGGTCCATCCAGCTCCGGTCACCGGGACCGAAGGCGCCCGGGTCGACCCACTGCAGGAACACGAACACGAAGGCGAACGCCCAGGCGAACAACGTGAAGGTCGCCGGGATCGCGAACAGCTCGTCGGTCGTGACCTGGTCGTCGCGAAGCATGTAGGCCAGCAGCGCGATGCCGGCGTAGAAGTACAGCACCGCCTCGAACGCCGCCGACAGCGCCACCAACGAGTCCTCGCCGGTGACGATCGAGGCCAGCAGCAGGAGTACGGCGGGCACGAAGACCAGCCCGCTGATCCAGCTGAACCACGGGGTGGCGCGCAGCGCCCGGATCACCAGCAGGAGCACGAGGATGCCGAGCCCGGAGAAGATCGTGCGGCCGACGAAGCCGCGCTCGCCGGCCAGGAACGGGTAGACGAGGATGCCGCCGAGCTGGACGACCAGGAGCGTCAGGCTCGGCGTCGTACGCACGAACCGCAGCCATTGACGCATGGCCGGAATCCTAGTCGGCGCGGCCCCTCCGCCCCGCGTGCGGCGACGTCAGGCGGAACAGCTCCATGGTGGTCGAGTAGTAGCGGTCGGTGAGGCCCTCGTGGCGAAGGCCGATCCGTTGGGCGACTCGCAGGGACGCGTCGTTGCCGGGCTTCACGACGGCGATGACCTCCGGGAGGCCTTGCGCGAACGCCCGGTCCAGCACGGCCTGGGCCGCCTCGGTGGCGAACCCGTGGCCCCACGCGTCGGGGTGCAGGTGCCAGCCGATCTCGATCGCGCCGTCGGGCGCTTCGGGCACCGGCACCAGCAGGATCGTGCCCGCCACCGTGCCGTCGTCCTTGCGTTCCACGGCCCAGAGGCCGCGGTCCGGGTCGGTGGTGGTGCGTGTCGCCCAGCGCTCGATGCGCTCGATCGCGTCCTCGCGTGTGCGCAGCAGGTTCGGCGCCGTACCGAGCCAGCGCGCGACCTCCCAGCGGGAGTATGTGTCGAGGAAGCGGTCGGCGTCCTCCAAGCGCCACAGGCGGAGCCGGGTGCGGGCGGTCTCGAGAGTCACGCCCCGAACAGTAGGCCGCAGCGTGGGTCAGCGGTCGACGTGGCGGGCCCAGGCGAAGCAGAACAGGCCGTACGCCGCGATGCCGACCGCTATGAGCCCGAGCAGGATCGGTCCGAACGGCTGCCTCAGCACCTCGAGCAGCGCCTTGTCGAGCCCGGCGGACTTGTCGGCGTCGTGGGTGAGTGCGGCGTACACGAAGAACCAGGCGACGACCGCGAACGCGACCGCCTTGGCGAGGTAGCCGACCTTGCCGAACCAGCGGTAGGCGTTGCTCTCCTTGCGGCCGCGGCCGCCGCTGCGGAGCTTCTTCAGGAACCGCTCGCTGAGGCCGGTCCAGGCGTAGCCGACCGCGATGCCGAAGATCACCACGCCGACCAGGCCGACGAGCCACGGGCCGAACGGCTGGCTCATCAGGCGGCCGGTCATGGAGTCCGTGCTGCTGCCACCGCTTCCGCCGCCGAGCGCGGTCTGCAGCGCGGCGTACCCGACGACGGCGAAGACCACCGCGCGCCCCGCGGAGAGCAGCCGCTTGCCGAGCCGCTGGGCGCCGTCCTCGTCGCGGTGCCCGACGAGTGCCTCGGCGACCTGCCAGACCACGAGGGCGCCGAGACCGCCGGCGAAGACGAACAGCGAGATCCGGCCGAGGTCGTTGCCGGCGAGCTGCTGGAACGCGCCGCTGCCCGACACCTTGCCCTCGCGGTCGCCGAACGCCATCTGCAGGGCCAGCCAGGCCATCACCAGGTGGACGATGCCGTAGCTCACCAACCCCACCCGGACACTCACGTCCAAAGCGTCGTCGGCGTCGATGTCTCCCACCCGGGGCACGGTCTGCATGCCGAGTGAGTACCCGGGCGGGCTCTGTTCCTAACTGCGTGCGACGGGTAGAACCTCACACATGAGCGACGAGCCCCTGGGTGGGGCACTGGTCCTCGGTCCGCTGCTGCGCCACGTCGACACGACCTCCGCCTCGATCTGGGTGGAAACGGCCGACGCCGGCACCGTCACGGTCGAGGCGGACGGCCGGACATGGTCGGCGCGCACCTTCCGCGTGCACGACCACCACTACGCGCTGGTGGACGTCACCGACCTGTCGCCCGCGACGCGTACGCCGTACACGGTGAGCGTCGACGACGTACCGGTGTGGCCACCTGCCGAGGGTGATGTGGCGGAGCTGCCCGCGCCGGTGATCCCGACGCTAGACCCGGACCGCCGGCTGCGGCTCGTCTACGGCTCGTGCCGCACGAGCGTCCGGCACGACGAGGCCGGCAACCGGACTCACGGCGTGGACGCGCTGCGCGCGCTGGCGCGACGGATGGCGGGACTCGACGGACGCGGCGGGCCGGACGAGGGGGAGTGGCCGGACCTCGTGCTGTTTCTCGGCGACCAGGTGTACGCCGACGAGACCACCGAGGAGATGCACGACTTCATCGAGTCGCGGCGCAGCATCAAGGAGCCGCCGGGCAAGGAGCTCAAGGACTACGAGGAGTACGCGCACCTGTACAAGCTCGCGTGGACCGACCCCGCCAACCGATGGCTGCTGTCGACCGTGCCCACCGCGATGATCTTCGACGACCACGACGTGCGCGACGACTGGAACACCTCGCAGGCGTGGAAGGACAAGATGAACGCCACCGAGTGGTGGCACGGCCGGATCGTCGCGGGCCTGTCGTCGTACTGGGTCTACCAGCACATCGGCAACCTGCCGCCCGACGAGCGCGCGCAGGACGCGCGGTGGCAGCAGGTGCTGGCGCACGAGGGGGAGCCCGAGCTCGACCTGACCGCCGCGCTCGACGACCTGTCGGAGCGGGTCGACGCGGACCCGGAGGAGTACCGCTGGTCCTACTGCCGCGACCTCGCCGGCTGCCGGCTCGTCGTGCTGGACACCCGCGCCGCCCGGGTGCTCGACCCGGAGAAGCGCGCGATGCTCGACCCGACCGAGACCGCCTGGCTCGACGAGCACCTGCGGGGCGGTTTCCGGCACCTGCTGATCGGGACGTCGCTGCCGTTCCTGCTGCCGCCGGGGCTGCACCACCTCGAGGCGTGGAACGAGGCGGTCGCCGGCGGCGCGTGGGGCGACCGGTTCGCGCGGTTCGGGGAGTGGTCGCGCCAGGCCGTCGACCTCGAGCACTGGGCCGCGTTCCAGCGGTCGTTCCGCGACGTCACCGAGATGGTGCTGGAGGTCGCGGACGGGCGGCGCGGTCCGGCGCCGGCGACCGTGACGTTCCTGTCCGGCGACGTACACCACTCCTACGTCTCGGAGGTACGGCGTCGTGGCCGGCGTCGCCACCGCGGGTCGCGCGTCGTCCAGGCCGTCTGCTCGCCGATCCGCAACCCGCTGCCGCGGCTGTTCCGGTACCTCACCGCCGTGCTCGCCTACGCCATCGCCGGCCCGCTCGGCCGGATGGTCGCGCGCTCCGCCCACGTCCCGAACCCGCCCGTGCGCTGGACCAAGCTCGCCGGCCCCTGGTTCGACAACGCCATCGCCACCCTCGAGGACCGCGACGAAGGCCTCCTCCTGCGCTGGGAGAAGGGCGTGGTCGGCGACGACCCCCACGACTCCTGGCTCGAACCCGTCGACGAGATCCTGATCAATCGCCGACCCGGCTCGAACCTCCCGCGCTGACCCGCCGACCCGGCTCGAACCTCCCGCTCAGAAGCGCCCACCCGGCTCCGACCTCCCGCGCTGCGGCGGCGGATGCGGCTGCCCGAGGTTGCGTCGCGCCCGCGCGGTGCCTGCCATGAGACGGTCCTCGATGTCGCGGAGTGGACCGACGAGGTTCCTACGCCGGAACGCGTCCACAACCCAGCCATGACGGTGCTCGATCCACGCGCGTCGCTCGAGGTCGTGCTCCACGTCCTCGTCGCGACTGTGGAACTCCGCGCCGTCGTACTCAGCCGCGTAGCGCAGCTCCGGGCAGCCGAGGTCGAGCCGGAAGACAACACGGCCGTGCTCGTCCTCGATCGGCACCTGGGGGATCGGCTCGGGCATGCCTGGAAGGTCGAGCCACCGGAGCCGGAGGAGCGACTCGCCCGGAGACTCCGCGCGTGGGTCGGCGATCGCGGCGAGATAGCGGAGCTGTACGACGCCGCGCATGCCGCGGAACCGTCCCAACCCGTCGAGGAGCTGGGCATGTGTGAACGAGTCGAGTCGTAGGAGGGCGTCGAGTGCGCCGATCGCGTTGTCACGGTGGGTGAGCCGACCGACGTCCCAGGCGGTGCGGATCGGTGTAGTGACGGTGAGGCCGGCGACTTCTTGGACGTCCTCCTCGAGCAGGGTTCGCTCCCCGCTGTTGCAGAGCTGGTTGCGCAGTCGGTGATGGCCGGCCTGGCGGAACAGCGACACAGGTGGCACGCCGTGGTGCTGGCCGGGCAGGAGGAGTCCGGTGTAGAGCCAGACCGCCGTCCAGTCGACGACGGCCGCGTGCTCGGGAACGACCAGCGCGAGGGCTTGAGCGCGCAGCGGGAGCGAGTCGACGGCTTGGGCGGCGACGTACACGCCGCGCACCATGCGCCGCAGGTAGCCGTCGCGGTGCAACCGGGCGAGCGTCTTTTCGCCGACTCCTTCGTTGCGGGCCTGCTGCGTCGTGAACGGACGATCCAGCGGCAGCGGGAACTCCGGACCGAGCAACGGACCGGCCGAGTAGGGAAGTGCGACGGACATGACGCCAGCGTGATCGTTTGCGACGGCGAGCGTCGTCCGTCATCCACAGGCAGGTCCGAGCCGGGTCGGCGGGGTTGCGCGGGAGGTAAGAGCCGGGTCGGCGGCGTAGCGCGGGAGGTTCGAGCCGGGTCGGCGTCAGGGGTCCAGGGGGAGGTCGAGGAGGGCGTTCTCGACGACCTCGGTGAGGGCGGGGTGGATCCAGTACTGCTTCGAGGCGACGTCGTGGGCGGGGATGCCGAGGGACATGGCCATGACCAGCGGCTGGATGAGGTTCGAGGCCTGGGGGCCGATGATGTGGGCGCCGAGGAGCAGGCCGGAGCGGGCGTCGGCGATGACCTTCGCGAAGGACGTGGTGTCCTCCATGGCCCAGCCGTACGCCGTGTCGGCGTAGTCGCGGCGACCGACGACGTAGTCGATCCCGCGCGACTTCGCGTCGTCCTCGGACAGCCCGATGCTCGCGACCTGCGGGTGGCTGAACACCGCGCTCGGCACGTGGTCGTGGTCGGCGCTGGCGAGCTCGGTGGGGTGCAGCAGGTTGTGCCGGATGACCCGCGCCTCCTCGTTGGAGACGTGCTTGAGCTGGAAGGTGTTCGACACGTCGCCGAGCGCCCAGATGCCCGGGACGCTGGTGCGCTGGTGCTGGTCCACGACGACGAGTCCGGTGGCGCTGACCTCGACGCCGGCCTTGTCGAGGCCGAGGTCGTCGGAGTTCGCGCGCCGCCCGGTCGCGATCAGCAGCAGGTCGGCGTCGACCGTGGTGCCGTCGTCGAGGTGCGCGCGCACGACACCGTCGTCCCGGCCGGGCTCCACCTTGGTGATCGTGGTGTCGAGCCGCAGGTCCCAGCGCTGCTGGGCGAGCTGCGTGAAGCGTTCGGAGACGTCGCGGTCCTCGCCGCGCAACATGTGCGACGACCGGTTCACCAGCGTCACGTCGGCCCCGAACGCCGCGAACACGTGCGCGAACTCCGCGGCCACGAAGCCGCCGCCGAGGATCAGCGCATGTCGCGGTACGTCGTCGATCCGCATGACCGTGTCGCTGGTGTGGAAGGTGACTTCCTCAAGACCTGGTACGTCGGGGACGACGGGACGTGACCCCGTGGCGATCACGACCTGGTCGGCGGTGATCGTCTCGCCGGTGCCCGTGTCGATCGTCCGGGCGTCGAGGAAGCGGGCGTGCCCCTCGATGAGCGTGACGTTCTCGAGGCCGCCGGCCCGCCACTCGCGGCCGGAGGCGGAGATCGGGTCGATGCGGCCGAAGATCCGGTCGCGGATGTCGCGCCAGCGCGCCTTGTGGAACGACGTGTCGACGCCCAGGAAGCCGCCGTGCGCCGCGGCGTACGCCAGGTCCGCGGGGTAGACGAACATCTTGGTCGGGATGCAGCCGCGGTTCAGACAGGTCCCGCCGAAGACGCCGTCCTCGATGATCGCCACCGACCAGTCGGCGAACGACTCGTCGACGATCGAGTTGCCGGACCCCGTGCCGATGACCACGAGGTCGAAGTGGCGTCCGGATCCGGTCGAGGGCTGCGCTGTCACGCGCTCCATCCTGCCCCTGCTGAGTGTGAGGCAACCCACGACCGGGCATGGGTCGAACGGGACGCCTATGGGCACGAGGTGCGTTGCACCAGGTGAAGGTCGAAGATGGACAGGCCCGCCCGGCAACGAGGAGAGGCGAGACATGACGAACGAGCAGACGCGGAGCTCCCGGCACCAGGTCGTCGTGATCGGATCCGGCTTCGGGGGGCTGTTCGGCACGAAGGCCCTCAGGCGTGCCGATGCCGACGTGACGCTGGTCGCCAAGACGTCGCACCACCTGTTCCAGCCGCTGCTGTACCAGGTCGCCACCGGCATCCTCTCCGAGGGCGAGATCGCCCCGGCCACCCGCGAGATCCTCGCTCGGCAGAAGAACGCCCGCGTGATCCTGGGCGAGGTCACCGACATCGACCTCGAGGCCCGCACGGTCACGTCCCGCGTCCTGCACCGCGAGACCGTCACGCCGTACGACTCCCTGATCGTCGCTGCCGGAGCCGGCCAGAGCTACTTCGGCAACGACCACTTCAGCGAGTTCGCGCCCGGCATGAAGAGCATCGACGACGCGCTCGAGCTGCGCGGCCGGATCTTCGGCGCGTTCGAGCTCGCCGAGATCTCCGACGACGAGGACGAGATCCAGCGGCTGCTCACCTTCGTGGTCGTCGGCGCCGGCCCGACCGGTGTCGAGATGGCCGGCCAGATCGCCGAGCTCGCGCACCGCACGCTGCGCCGTGACTTCCGCAAGATCAACACCCGCGAGGCTCGGGTGATCCTGCTCGACGCGGCGCCCCAGGTGCTGCCGCCGTTCGGCGCCAAGCTCGGCGCCCGCGCGGCGAAGGACCTCGAGAGGCTCGGCGTCGAGGTCATGCTCGGCGCGATGGTCACCGACGTCGACGAGCGCGGCCTGGAGTACCAGCTCAAGGACGGCTCCAAGCACCGCATCGAGGCCGTCACCAAGGTCTGGGCCGCCGGCGTGCAGGCCAGCCCGCTCGGCCGGCTCCTCGCCGAGCAGAGCGGCGCCAAGCTCGACCGCGCCGGCCGCATCGGCGTCAACCCCGACCTGACGCTGCCCGGGCACCCCGAGGTGTTCGTGGTCGGCGACATGATCGCCCTCGACAACCTGCCGGGCGTCGCGCAGGTGGCGATCCAGGGCGCGAAGTACGCCGCCAAGGAGATCCGCAACCGGATCGAGGGCAAGCCCGCGCAGGGCCCGTTCTCCTACTGGGACAAGGGCTCGATGGCCACGATCTCCCGGTTCAGCGCCGTCGCGATGATCGGCAAGCTGCGGTTCACCGGCTTCATCGCCTGGCTGATGTGGCTCGGGCTGCACCTGGTCTACATCACCGGGTTCAAGAACCAGCTCACCGCGCTGCTGCACTGGGCGGTCAGCTTCATCGGCCGCGGGCGCTCGGAGCGTACGGCGACCGAGCAGCAGATCTTCGCCCGCGCTGCGCTCAAGCGGCTCAAGGGCGGCGCCGCCGACCTGGTCTCGCCGCCCGGCGCCTACGAGGCCGCGCAGGAGCTGATCAGCGTCACGCGCGCCGAGCTCGAGGCCAAGGCCGCCGAGGAGACCCGGCTCACCGACGAGAACCGGCGCGGGGTCAAGCAGGACGCCTGAGCCGCAGGCAAAGGTCTCCCCAAAGCGGACAGTCGCCTGCCGCGCGTGACCTACCCTCCCGGTGGGGAGATGGCCCGCGCGCAGCTGTCGCGGCTCCGCGACCCTGGGGGAGGTGGGACCGATGGACGTCGGCCGTGCCTTGCGCTCGCTGGTCGACGCCACGCCGCCGGGAGCGCGGCCCACCCCGTCGACGACGATCCCGTTCGTCGGCCTGGCCACTCTCGGCGTGGCCGCGACGGTGCTGCCGCCGTACTCGGTGGGGAGCGTCCACCTCGTCACCGTCCTGAGCGTGTTCGCGGTGCTGCTCGCCGCCCACCTGACCGCGGTCCGGCAGCCGCGCCGGAACTGGCTGGACCTCGTCGCCCCGTTCGGCGCGTTCCCGCTGATCGTCCTCCTCCGCGACGCCACCGGTGGCGCGCACTCCGGTGTGGCCCCGCTCGTCGCCGTACCGCTGTTCTGGCTCGCGCTCTTCGGCACCCGCCGCGACCTGACCGCCGCGGCCGCCCTCGTCGTGGTCACCTTCGTCGCGCCGGTCGTGGTGCTGGGCGGCGAGAACTACCCACCCGGCGAGTGGCGCCGCGCGCTGATCTGGGGCGGTGTCGCGGCCGTGGTCGCCCCGGCGGTGCAGCTTGTCGTACGCCGGCTCGAGGTCGAGACCCGGCGCAGCCGTGAGAGCGCCGCACGTGTCGAGGGGATCATGCGCGGGGCCACGCTCAGCTGCCTGATCACCACCGACCCCGACGGGACGATCACCACGTTCAGCACCGGCGCGGAGCAGGGGCTCGGCTACCGCGCTGCCGAGGTCGTCGGCAAGGACCTCACCGACTTCCTGCTGGTACGGCGGGAGCTGCGCGAGGTCGCCGACGAGCTCGGCGTCCAGGTGGTCGGCTTCCCCGTGCTCGCGCGGCTGGCCCACCTGCACTCGGGCAGCCGGATCTGGACGCTGGTGCGCGCCGACGGCCGGCAGGCGTTCATGCGGATGGCCGTCACCGAGCTGCGCGACGAGGACGGCACCGTCACCGGCTACCTCTGCGTGGCGATCGACGCGACCCCCGCGATCCGCTCCCAGCGCGCGCTGACCAACGCCGAGGCGCGCTGGCGGGTCCTGATGGACCACCTGCCCGACACCACGGTCGTGATGGTCGAGGAGAGCACCGGCATCACCCTCGTCACCGGCGCTGGCGCGCTCGCCCGGCGGCTGCGCGACGGCGCCGGCCGGCGGCTCACCGAGATCGTCGACCGGAACGCTCCGGGCACCCTGGAACGGATGCTCGAGGAGGCGTTCGCCGGACGCGACGCGGAGCCCGTGCACGCCCTCGTCGGCGACCTCGAGCACGTGTTCGTGGCGAGCCTGCTGCCGTCGCAGGGCGACAAGCGGCAGGCGCTCGTCATGGTCCGCGACGTCAGCCAGGACCGGCGCCGCGAGCGCGCGATCACCGAGGCCAAGGAGCGCGCCGAGCGGCTCTTCGACGACGCGCCCCAGGGCATCGCGGTGATGGACCCGCGCGGCGTCGTCGTGCAGGTCAACCCGGCGCTCGCCGGTCTCCTGGGCGGCACCGACCTCGTCGGCCTGCCGCTCGCGGACCGGTCGTTCGCCGACGGCGACCCGACCGTCGCCCAGCACCTCGAGCGGGTGCGGTCCTCGCCCGACCGCCGCGACGAGACCCAGTGGTCGGTGCGCGGCGCGGACGGCGAGGAGCTGCACGTCGTGCTGAGCAGCACGGTCCTGGGCGGGGCGGGCGAAGGCGACGGCGACCTCGTGCTCACCAACGTCATCGATGTGTCCGAGCGCTACCGCTACGAGCGCAAGCTCGCGTTCCTCGCCGAGCACGACCCGCTGACCGGGCTCGCCAACCGGCGTCGCTTCGACCAGCAGCTCGAGCGACACGTCGACGACTGCCGTCGCTACGGCCCCCGCGGCGCCGTGCTCATGCTGGACCTCGACCACTTCAAGCTCGTCAACGACACCCTGGGTCACGCCGTCGGCGATCAGCTGCTCCGCGACGTCGCGCGGGTGCTGGCCAACCGGATGCGGTCCACCGACCTGGTCGCCCGGCTCGGCGGCGACGAGTTCGCGATCCTGCTGCCGTACGCCGACCGCAAGGCCGCCGAGCTCGTCGCGGCCGACGTCGTCGAGCGCATCCGCGAGGAGGTGCGCAGCCACGGCGACACCCGCAGCCGGGTCAGCGTGAGCCTGGGCGGCGCGACCATCGAGCCCATGCACACCAGCGCGAGCGAGCTGCTCTCGGCCGCCGACGCGGCGATGTACGTCGCGAAGAACACCGGTCGCGACCGCTTCACCTTCCTGACCATCCCCGAGACCCTCTGACCACCAGTCGGGCGATCGAGCCCTCGGTCGGGTGATCGAGCTCGTCGAGATCACCGGGCTCGACCGGTCAGGCCACCCGCCCGTTCAGTACGCTCGGGGGAGTTCGACGTACCCCAGCCGGAAGGCCGCCCGCCCCCATGGACTGCGACAGTCCGCAGCGTCACCGTCCACTCTCCGGCGGTGACGCGCTGTGACCGAGGTCGTCTACCTCCTCCTCTCCCTGCTCCTCGTGCTCGCCTGCGGCGGCTTCGTGGCGGCCGAGTTCGCGTTCGTCACGGTCGACCGCGCCGCCGTCGACCGCGCCGCGGAGTCCGGCGACCGCCGTGCCGCGGGGGTGCAGTCCGCGCTGCGCAGCCTGTCCACACAGCTGTCAGGGGCGCAGGTCGGCATCACCGTCACCAACCTGGCGATCGGCTTCCTCGCCGAGCCGGCGATCGCCCAGCTCGTGGACGACCCGCTCGCGGCCGCCGGTCTGCCCGAGTCCTGGCTGCGGCCGGTGTCGGTCGGCATCGGGCTGGGCCTCGCGACCGTCCTGACCATGCTCTTCGGTGAGCTGGTCCCCAAGAACCTCGCGATCGCCAAGCCGCTCGCCACCGCCAAGGCGACCCAGGCCTACCAGCGCGGTTTCACCGCCGCCGTGAAGGTCCCGATCAAGGTGCTCAACGGCTCGGCCAACGCGATCGTCCGCAGGCTCGGCATCGAGCCGCAGGAGGAGCTGCGATCCGCGCGCAACTCCGACGAGCTCGCCTCGCTCGTCCGGCGGTCGGCCTCGCAGGGCACGCTCGACCCCGGAACCGCCGCGCTCATGGAGCGCTCGGTCGTGTTCGCCGAGCGGATGGCCGGCGAGATCATGACCCCGCGGGTGCGGATGGAGAGCGTGCCCGCCAACGCGCCGGTCGCCGAGGTGATCGAGGCGGCCCGCCGCACCGGCCACTCACGCTTCCCGGTCGTGCGCGGCAGTGACGACGACGTCGTCGGCGCGATCCACGTCAAGAACGCCGTCGCCGTCCCCGCCGACCAGCGGCACCGGGTCAAGGTCCGCGAGATCATGGTCGACGCCACGGTCGTCCCCGAGAGCCTGCGGCTCGACCCGCTGCTCGCGCTGCTGCGCGAGGAGGGCTTCCAGATGGCCGTCGTCGTCGACGAGTACGGCGGTACGGCGGGTGTCGTCACGCTCGAGGACGTCGTCGAGGAGATCGTGGGCGACATCGCCGACGAGCACGACCGGCTCGGGGCGCTGGCCCGGCGCCGCCGCGACGGCACCGTCTCGGTCTCGGGGATGCTGCGGCCCGACGAGGTGGAGGCCTCGACGGGGATCGAGCTGCCCCAGCACGAGGACTACGACACGATCGCGGGCCTGGTCATGCAGCAGCTCGGCCGGATGGCGGAGGTCGGCGACGTGGTCGTCGTACCCCTGCCCGCGCACACCACCGACGACGGCGAGCCGCTGCCGCCGCGCGAGGCCGAGCTGCGCGTCGAGCGTCTCGACGGCCTGCGCATCGACCGGATCGCGGTGCTGTCCCGCGAGGTCGAGCACCCGGAGGCGGCGCGATGAGCGACTACCTCGCGCTGGTCGTCGCGCTCGTGCTGCTCCTGCTCAACGGGTTCTTCGTGGGCGCGGAGTTCGCGCTGGTCTCCGCCCGCCGCACCCAGATCGAGCCCCGGGCCGCGGAGGGATCGCGGGCCGCCCGCACCACGCTGAAGGCGATGGAGCAGGTCTCACTGGTGATGGCCGGCGCGCAGCTCGGCATCACCATGTGCTCGCTCGGACTCGGCGCGCTCGCCGAGCCGGCGGTGGCGCATCTGCTCGCGCCCGCCTTCCACGCGCTCGGCGTGCCCGAGGGCCTGCTGCACCCGATCTCGTTCGTGATCGCCCTCGTCGTGGTGGTCTACCTGCACGTCGTGCTCGGCGAGATGGTGCCGAAGAACATCGCGATCGCCGGCCCCGAGCGCGCCGCCGTCGTGCTCGGTCCGCCGATGTGGTTCATCGTGCAGGTGCTCCGCCCCGTCGTCGTACTGCTCAACGCCATCGCCAACGGCGTGCTGCGGCTGATCCGCGTCGAGCCCAAGGACGAGGTGGCCTCGGCGTTCACGCGTGAGGAGGTCGCCTCGATGGTCGACGAGTCGCTCGGCGAGGGCGCGATCCGCGAGGACGAGTACGACCGGCTGTCCGCCTCCCTCGGCTTCACCGAGCGCACCGTCACCGACGTGCTCCTGCCGCGCGACCAGCTCGTCACCGTGCCGCAGGGTTCGACCGGAGCGCACGTCGAGGAGCTGGTGGCCGAGACCGGTTACTCGCGCTTCCCGGTCGCCTCGTCCGGCGGCGAGCTGCTCGGCTACCTGCACATCAAGGACGTGCTCGAGACCGAGCCGGAACGGCGCGAGCGGCCCGTCGACGACAAGTGGATCCGTTCGTTCGCCACC
The DNA here is from genome assembly GCF_946885725.1 of uncultured Nocardioides sp. The sequence continues at coordinate 9,290 of NZ_CAMPGZ010000022.1, read as the reverse complement.
GTGCGGCCCGGCGACGTGCTCCACGACTCGCTGCGCACGCTGCAAGCCCGGGGTGCGCACATGGGCCGCGTGGTCGGTGACGACGGCGAGGTGCTCGGTGTCGTCGCGCTCGAGGACGTGCTCGAGGAGCTGGTCGGCGAGATCCGGGACGCGGCGCACGCCGACGAGGACGCCGACCCGCGCTGACGGGCGCTCGGCGGCCGACCGGCCGGGTCAGGGCTCGAGCTCGCCGACCACGGACTCGACCACCGCGACAAGGTTGCCGTGGGTCTCGTCGAGCACGCGGCGCTGTCGCTGGTACGACGCCCCGGTCTTCGGGATCTCCTCGACCAGGCGCAGCTCCTCCTCGCAGCCGAGCTCGCGGGCGAGCGGGGAGAGCCGCTCCAGCAGGTCGGTGAGGTCGTCCGTCACGAGCCGCTCGTGGCCGGCGGCGTCGAGGATGATCTCGGCGTCGAGGCCGTAGCGAGCGGCCCGCCACTTGTTCTCCTGCACGTGCCAGGGCGGCATCGTCGGCAGCTCCTCGCCCGCATCCAGGCGCCGGTCGAGGTCGACGACCAGACAGTGCGTGAGCGCGGTGAGCGCGGACAGCTCCCGCAGGTTCGAGACGCCGTCGCACACGCGCACCTCGACCGTGCCGAGGGAGGGGGAGGGGCGGATGTCCCAGCGGATGTCGTTGATGTGCTCGATCACCCCAGTGTGGAAGGCGTCGGCGACGTACTGCTCGTACTCCTCCCAGGTCTGGAACTGGAAGGGCAGTCCGGCCGTCGGCAGCTGCTGGAACATCATCGCCCGGTTGCTGGCGTAGCCGGTGTCCTGACCGCTCCACACCGGTGACGACGCACTGAGCGCCTGCAGGTGCGGGAACTGGTTGAGCAGCGACGACACGATCGGCAGCACGTGGTCGCGGCGCCGTACGCCGACGTGCACGTGCAGACCCCAGATCAGCATCTGCCGGCCCCACCACTGGGTGCGCGAGATCAGCTCCTCGTAGCGGTGGCCGGGCGTGAGTAGCTGCAGCGACCACTGCGCGAACGGGTGCGTGCCGGCGGAGTAGAGGTCGACACCGAGCGACTGCGCCGTCTTGCGTACGACGCGCATCGTCGTGGCGAGGTCGTCGACCGCCTCCGGCACGGACTCGCAGACGCCGGTCACCAGCTCGACGGTGTTGCGCAGCAGCTCCTTGTGCAGCTTCGACTCGTCGATGACCGACGACGCGCTCTGGTGCACCGCCTCGAACAGCTGCGAGGCGGTGTTGGAGAGGTCCCTCGTCCGCTGGTCGACGAGCGCGAACTCCCACTCGACACCGACCGTCGGGCGGGGTGAGCTCGTGTAGTCGACGGGCACTGATCCATGGTGACAGCCTCGTCTAGCACTCCCGCAGATGCGGCTCTATCCTCGTGTTCGTGCCGAAGATGCGTATCCGGGACGCCGCCACCTACCTGGGCGTCAGCGACGACACCGTCCGCCGCTGGGTCGACCAGGGCGTGCTCGAGGCGTCCGTCGACGACGTCGGGCGGAAGGTCGTCGACGGCTACGAGGTCGCGCAGGTCGCGCGCAGCCAGGCCCGGCCGCCCGCGATCCCGGGTGGTACGGCGAGCTCGGCGCGCAACCGGATGGTCGGCCTGGTCACCGACATCCGGACCGACACCGTGATGGCCCAGGTCGAGATGCAGTGCGGCCCGTTCCGGGTGGTCTCGCTGATGAGCTCCGAGGCGGTGCGGGACCTGGGTCTCGAGCTCGGGTCGGTCGCGGTCGCGGTCATCAAGTCCACCAACGTCATCGTCGACATCGCGGAGACGCCGTGAGCCTCCGGTCACTGCTCGCCGCCACGCTGGGACTCGTCGCGCTGGCCCCGCTCGGGGCGTGCTCCGGCGGGACCGAGAGCGAGCCGAGGACGCTGACCGTCTACGCCGCCTCGTCGCTGACGACTGCCTTCGAGGAGATCGGCGAGGTCTTCGAGGCCGAGCACGAGGGGGTCGGGGTGGAGTTCAGCTTCGCCGGCTCCTCGGACCTGGTCGCGCAGATCCAGCAGGGCGCCCCGGCCGACGTGTTCGCCTCCGCCGACGAGTCCAACATGGACAAGCTCGTCGCCGACGGCCTCGCTGCCGGCGACCCGGTGGTGTTCGCGACCAACACGCTGCGGATCGCCGTACCTCCCGGCAACCCCGCCGGCGTCACGTCCCTGCAGGACCTCGAGGGGGATCTCGACGTCGTCGTGTGCGCACCCGAGGTGCCGTGCGGGGCTGCCGCCAAGCAGGCCGCGGACAACGTGGGTGTCCTGCTGCGGCCGGTGAGCGAGGAACAGTCGGTGACGGACGTGCTCGGCAAGGTGGCGAGTGGCGAGGCGGACGCCGGGCTCGTCTACGTCACCGACGTGATCGCCGCCGGCGACTCCGTCGAGGGCGTCGCGTTCCCGGAGGCCGAGTACGTCGTCAACCGCTACCCGATCGTGCCGGTGGTCGACGCAGAGGAGCCCGATCTCGCCCAGGACTTCGTCGACCTGGTCACCGGTGACGAGGGGCGCCGGGTCCTGCGCGAGGCCGGGTTCGGCCCGCCGGAGCGGCGATGACGTCCCGCTCGCGCCCCGTCGGGCTGCCGCTGTGGCTGCTCGTGCCCGCCGCGCTGGGGGCGCTGTTCGTCGTGCTCCCGCTGGTCGCCGTCGTCGCGCGCGTCGACTGGCCGAGCTTCGGCGAGCTGGTCACCTCGGAGAGCTCGCGCGCGGCGCTGTGGCTGAGCCTGCGCACATCCGCGGCCAGCACCGTGCTCTGCGTGCTGCTCGGTGTGCCGATGGCCGTGCTGCTCGCGCGCACGAGCTTCCGGGGGCAGAGCGTCGTGCGGGCGCTGGTGCTGCTGCCGCTCGTGCTGCCGCCGGTCGTCGGCGGCATCGCGCTGCTCTACACGTTCGGACGCCGCGGCCTGCTCGGCGAGACGCTCGAGGTGCTCGGCGTGCAGATCGCCTTCTCCACCACCGCGGTCGTGCTGGCGCAGACGTTCGTGGCGCTGCCGTTCCTGGTCGTCTCGCTCGAAGGGGCGCTGCGCACCGGCGGGGAGCGGTACGACGTCGTCGCCGCGACGCTCGGCGCACGACCGACCATGGTGTTCGTCCGGGTGACCCTGCCGCTGGTGCTGCCGGGGCTGCTGTCGGGCGCGGTGCTGTCGTTCGCGCGGGCGCTCGGGGAGTTCGGCGCGACGATCACGTTCGCGGGGTCGCTGCAGGGCGTGACGCGGACGCTGCCGCTGGAGATCTACCTGCAGCGCGAGACCGACCCCGACGCCGCGGTCGCGCTGTCGCTCGTGCTCGTGGTCGTCGCCGTGCTCGTGATCGGGCTGGTCCGAGGACGCGCGACATGAGCCTCATCGTGGACGCCGAGGTGCGCGAGCGGGACGTCGAGGTGGCGGTCGAGGTCGGCGACACCGAGGTGGTCGCGCTGCTCGGCCCCAACGGCGCGGGCAAGTCGACGGTGCTGGACCTGGTCGCGGGGCTGCTGCGACCGGACCGCGGCGGGGTCGAGCTGGCGGGACGGGTGCTGACCGACGTCGGGCCCGGCCGGCCCGGAACGTTCGTCGCCCCCCACGCGCGGCGCGTGGCGCTGCTCGCCCAGGACCCGCTGCTGTTCCCGCACCTCGACGTACGCGACAACGTGGCGTTCGGTCCGCGCGCCCGTGGCCTGTCGAAGAAGGAAGCCGCGGGTACGGCGACGCGCTGGCTCGAGCTGGTCGACGCCACGGACCTGACCGCGCGGCGGCCGGCCGAGCTGTCGGGCGGCCAGGCGCAGCGGGTCGCGATCGCCCGGGCACTCGCCGCGGAGCCCGACGTACTGCTGCTCGACGAGCCGATGGCCGCCCTCGACGTCGCGGTCGCGCCGGCGCTGCGCCAGATGCTCAAGCGGGTGCTGCACGGCCGCTCCGCGGTGGTGGTGACCCACGACGTGCTGGACGCGCTGCTGCTCGCGGACCGGGTGTACGTGCTCGACGGCGGCCGCGTCGTCGAGGAGGGGCCGAGCCGGCACGTGCTGGCCGCGCCGCGCAGCGCGTTCGCGGCGCGGGTCGCCGGGCTCAACCTCGTCACCGGTCGCTGGCTGGAGGGGTCGGTGCACTCGAACGGGCTGCGGGTGGCCGGTCTCGCTGTCGGCGACCGCCCGGCCGAGGGCGCCCAGGTGGCGGCGGTGTTCCGGCCGAACGCCGTGTCGGTGTTCCGCGAGCCGCCCGGCGGCAGCCCGCGCAACGCGCTCTCGGTCACCGTCACCGACCTCGAGCCGCGCGGCGACCTGGTGCGCGTGCACGCGGGTGACCTGATGGCCGACGTGACGGTGCCGGCCGTCGCCGACCTCGACCTGGTGCCCGGCGACCGGGTGCTGTTCTCGGTGAAGGCGTCCGACGTCACCGTCTACACCGCCTGACCCCGAGCCCCTCCGCGCTGCCTCTGCGCGGGAGAATCGAGCGCATGGGCTGGAGCACGACATCGACGTGACCGCGTTCGCCCTGCTCGTCGTCGCCGGGTTCGGCGCCGGCGTCGTCGGCACGGTCGCCGGGCTCGCCTCGCTGGTCAGCTACCCCGCGCTGCTCGCCGCCGGCCTGCCGCCGCTGTCGGCCAACGTCTCGAACACGACCGCGATGACGGCCGTCGGCCTCGGCTCGATCGTCGGCGCGCGCGACGAGCTGCGCGGCCACGGCCGTCGCGTTGCCGTGCTGGGTGCCGTCGCCGGTGTGGGCGCCGCGCTCGGCGCCGTCCTGCTGCTGGCCGCGCCCGCCTCGACGTTCGAGGCCGTCGTGCCGTGGCTCGTCGCGCTGGGCTCGCTGCTCCTGCTGTTCCGGGACCCGTTGCGCGGCTGGGCCGTCGGGCACCGCGGCGGCCACCGCCGTACCTTCGGGCTGGCGATCGCCGGGGCCGGGATGTACAGCGGCTACTTCGGCGCCGGTGCGGGGATCATCGTGCTGGCCCTGCTGACGCTGCGGTACGCCGACCCGTTCCACGTCAGCAACGCGATGAAGACGCTGATCACCGGCGTCGGGAACCTCGTGGCGACGGCGCTGTACGTCGCGGTCGCGCCGGTGTCGTGGTCGGCCGTGCTGCCGATCGCGATCGGCATGCTCGCCGGCGGCGTCGCGGGCCCGCGGCTCGCCCGGCGGCTGCCCGAGCGCGGCCTGCGGATCGTGATCGGCCTGCTCGGCCTGGGGCTCGCGGTCTGGCTGGCGCGCTAGCTGCTGCCGCTGGGGATCAGGAACATCGCCAGGAAGATCGCCGCGATCACCGCGAGCAGGATGAACACGAACAGGACGGGGGTCACCTTGGGTCGCGGCCCGGGCGCGTTGAGCGGCTCGTCCGGACTCGGCCCCTTGCGGTACTCAGGACTGGCCATGCCATCGCGTTACCCGGCCGCGGGTGTTGAATGCCTGCGGCCAGAAACATGTAAAGCGGAGTTATTGCGACTGGTGCGTAGCCCGGCGCACTCGGAGTCGCAATAACTCCGCTTTACATGACGGGCGCCGGCGGCGTCCGCGGCGTCCCCGGGCCGTGGCAGGCTGAGGCCGTGGCGGAGCGACCCGACGTCCCGGAGTGGATGGTGCAGCGCATCGGGAAGGTGCTGACCTCCCTGCCGGACTGCTACGAGGAGGCGGCCTGGGTCGGCACCCGCTGGCGGGTGCGGCAGGCGACGGTCGCGCACGTGTTCGGCGGCGAGGACCAGCTGTTCCGGGTGACGTTCCGGGCCGAGCCGGACGAGGTGATGGCGTTCGAGCACCTGGGCGCGCCGTACTTCCGCGGCAGCTGGGGCGGCAACGTCGTCGGGATGCTCCTGGACGACGCCACCGACTGGGACGAGCTGGGCGAGCTGCTCACCGACTCCTACTGCATCCAGGCGCCGGCGCACCTCGCCGAGCTCGTGCCGCGGCCGCCGGCGGCAGCGATCGACGTACGGCGGCCCGCGAACCGCCCGAAATAGGGAGATCGTCCTATGGGCCTGCGCTACCTCAGACCACGAGGCTGGACCCAGGACGACCGACCGGGCCGACCGAGCGAGGGGTGACGGATGAGCGAGGGCCACGGGCAGCGGCCCGACACGCGGGCGGGTCGCGCGCGGTCGGCTGCGCGCCTGTCGCCGGTGTCGCTGGTGCTGATCGGCATCGCGTCGGTGCAGTTCGGAGCCGCGGTCGCGAAGGGGCTGTTCGGCGAGATCCCGCCGGTGGGAATGGTCTGGCTGCGGCTGCTGACGAGCTCGCTGGTCCTCCTCGCCCTCGCCCGGCCGAGACTGACCGGCCGCTCCCCGGAGGACTGGCGGCCCGTGCTCTGGCTGGGCCTGGCGCTCGGCGCGATGAACTGGGCCATCTACGAGTCGTTCTCGCGGATCCCGCTGGGCATCGCGGTGACCATCGAGTTCGTCGGCCCGCTCGCGGTCGCCGCGTTCAACCGCCACCGGCGGCGCGACCTCGTGTGGGTGGCGCTCGCCGCGGTGGGCGTCCTGCTGTTCGGCGCCGGTCCCGCGAAGGTCGACCCGCTCGGGTTCGCCCTGGCGCTGCTCGCCGGCGCCTGCTGGGCGCTGTACATCGTGTCGACAGCCGCCACCGGTCGCCGCTGGGCCGGCGTCGAGGGATTGGCTCTGGCCAGTACGGCGGCGACCCTGGCCGTCGCGCCGTTCGCCGTCGCCGCCGCCGGCACGCGCCTGCTCGAGCCTCGGCTTCTGTTGCTCGGTGCGCTGATCGGCCTGCTCAGCTCGGTCATCCCCTACAGCCTCGAGATGGTCGCTCTGCGCACGCTGCCCGCTCGCGCCTTCGGAATCCTGATGAGCCTCGAGCCCGCCGTCGCGGCACTGGTGGCCGCCGTGCTGCTGCGCGAGTGGCTCGACCCGCTGCAGCTCGCCGCGATCGCCTGCGTCACCGCGGCCAGCGTCGGCGCCACCCGCTCGAGCTCCCCCGACGCCGTACGCACCGAGACGCTGGAGACGCGATGACCGCCTACTGGATCAACACCTTCCGCTCGGTGAGCGACGAGAGGCGCCTTGCGGCGTACGCCGCGCTGGCCGGTCCGCTGATGCTCGCCGGCGGCGGGCGCTTCCTGGCCCGGGGGACGCCCGCCGCGGCCTTCGAGGCCGGCGTCGTCGAGCGCACGACCGTCATCGAGTTCCCCAGCGTCGAGGCGGCGGTCGCGACGTACGAGAGCCCGGCCTACCAGGCGGCACTCGAGGTCCTCGGCGATGCCGCCGTGCGCGACATCCGGATCGTGCCCGGGGTCAGCGGTCCTGCGCCTGGGTGAGCTTCTCCGTCGCGGCGTGCTGGGCGGCCGTTGACTCCTCCATGAACCGCAGGACGACGGCGAGGTCGTCGTCGCTGTAGCCGTCGTACACGCGCTTGAGCCGGCGCGCCAGGTCCGCGAACAGCGGCTGCGCCTCGGCCAGGCGGTCCTGACGCAGCACGACCGTCACCCGGCGCTTGTCGACGTCGTCACGGGCGCGGTCCACGAAGCCGTTGCGCTCGAGCCGGTCGACCGCGGCGGTGATCGACGACGGCGCGAGGCCGGTGTGCTCGACGAGCTGCCCGGCCGAAAGGGGACCGTGCCGCTCGAGCAGGTCGAGGATCTTCTCGTCGGTCGCGCTGAGACCCATGTGCGCCGCCACGGCGGTGTGGAACATGACCGCCGCGTTGCTCTGCTCTCGGCCTGCCTGCTGGAGCGAGGCCAGGAGCTGGGTGCGCCGGCGGGACCGCTGTGGCTTTGACATGGGACAAGCGTACCCGTACATTTCCTTCGATCGAACGAAATAAAAGGTCCGGGGATGCCCCGGGGACGAGGAGCAGCACATGTCACGCACAGCCCTGGTGATCGGAGCCGGCATCGCCGGCTCGGTCGCAGCCGTGTCCCTGCAGCGCGCCGGTTTCGAGCCGGTCCTGTACGAGGGGCACGAGCGCGGTGCCCACGGCGTCGGGGCGTTCCTCGGTCTCGGACTCAACGGGATCAGCGCCCTGCGCGCCGTGGGGATGGACGCGCCCGTCCTGGACCGCGGCTTCGCCACGGACCGCATGGTCATCACGAACGGACGCGGCCGGGTCCTGGCGGACTTCCCCAACGGCGGCGCGCTCCCGGACGGCACCCGGGCGATCACGATCTCGCGGCCGGACCTGTACGCCGCACTGGCGCAACAGGTGGTCGACGCCGGCATCCCGGTCGTCCATGGCAAGCGCCTCGTGCACGTCGAGGAGACCGCCGACGCCGTACGCGCCCATTTCGCGGACGGCAGCACGGCGGAAGGTGACGTGCTCGTCGGCGCCGACGGCATCCGCTCGGCCGCCCGTCACGCGATCGACCCGGCCGCCCCGCAGCCGCAGTACCTCGGGTTCCTGAACACCGCCGGCTACGCCCGCGGGGTCGACCTCGGTCTCCCGTCGGGCGTGAACCACCTGGTGTTCGGCCGCCGCTCCTTCTTCGGGTACGTCGCCCATCCCGACGGCGACGTGTGGTGGTTCGCCAACCCGGCGAGGCGCGAGGAGCCGGACCCGGCCGCGCTGGCGGCGGTTCCTCCGGACGAGTGGCGGCGGGAGCTGCGCGAGCTGTTCCGCGACGACACGGTCCCGGCGCTCGACCTGATCGACCGGACCGAGCAGATCTCCGCCGGCTGGGTCACCTACGACCTGCCGTCGGTCCGGACCTGGCACACCGGGCGTGTCGTCCTCGTCGGCGACGCGGCGCACGCGGTCTCGCCGTCGTCCGGTCAGGGCGCCTCGCTGGCCATCGAGGACGCGGTCGTCCTCGCCAAGTGCCTGCGCGACGTACCCGGCGCCGAGGCGGCCTTCCGGCGCTACCACTCTCTGCGGCGCGACCGGGTGGAACGTGTCGTGGCGCAGGGCCGGCGGAACGGCTCCGGCAAGACGGCGGGACCGGTCACGCGGGCGCTCCGGGACGCCATGATGCCGCTGGCGATGAAGGCGATGTTCCGCGGCGGGCGCGACCCGTTCCGGTGGATCTGGAACTACCGCATCGACTGGGATCAGGAGGTGCCGGCGGCGACGAGCGTGTCCCCGAGCGCGGTCCGCCAGTAGAGCACCTCGCGGCCCGAGCGGCGACGCAGCACGAGCCCCGCGTCGAGCAGCACGCGCAGGTGCCCGCCGACCGTGCCGAGCGGCAGTCCCGTGCGCGTCACCAGGTGCGACGTACTGGCGGGCTCGTCCAGCTCGCTGAGGATCCGTGCCCGGTTGCGGCCCAGCAGCGGCGACAGTCCGTCCGCTCTGCGGCCGCCGACCTCGGCGAGCGCACCGGTGACCGGGTAGTAGACGGCGTACCTGTGCGGGATGTCCCACCCCAC
>NZ_CAMPGZ010000021.1 GCF_946885725.1 uncultured Nocardioides sp. | reverse complement strand
GCCTGGCGTAGCGCGGAGCGCTCGTCTCGAGCCCAGAGGCCGAAGTCGATGACGAAACACCCGGCGACCCTAGTCACACCAGGTAGCTGCTGTCCCGCGCATCCGTGACCAGCATGTGCCCCGGCGCGTGCGCGATCGCCAGCGGCGGCCGAGACTCGACCACCGCCGCCTGCGGCGTCACCCCGCACGCCCAGAACACCGGCACCTCACCAGGTCGTACGTCGACCGCGTCGCCGTAGTCCGGGCGGGAGAGGTCCTCGATCCCGAGCGCCGCGGGGTCGCCGACATGCACGGGCGCGCCGTGGACCGCGGGGTACCGCGCCGTCACCCGTACGGCGTCCGCCGCCTGCGCCGCCGGCACCGGCCGCATCGACACCACGAGCGGCCCGCCGATCGCCCCGGCGGAGCGGCAGCGGCGCGACGTGCGGTACATCGGCACGTTCACGCCCTGCTCGACGTGCCGCACCGGCACGCCCGCCTCGAGCAGCGCGGCCTCGAACGTGAACGAGCACCCGATCAGGAACGCGACCAGGTCTTCGCGCCACCACGAGGTCACGTCGGTGGTCTCCTCGGCGAGCTCGCCGTCGACGTACACGCGGTAGGCCGGGATGTCGGTGCGCACGTCGCCGTCGAGGATCGGGCCCGAGACCTCGCCGGCGTCGAGCACGTCGAGCACCGGGCACGGCTTCGGGTTGCGCTGCGTGAACAGCAGGAAGTCGAAGGCCAGGTCGCGCGGCAGCGCGAGCAGGTTGGCCTGCGCCCAGCCGGCGCACCAGCCGGCGGTCGGCGTGACGAGCCCGTCGCGGAACAGCTTGCGGGCCTCGGCGGGCGTGTGGTCGGCAGGGTTCGTCACGGGGCCTCCACCCATCGGAATCTCAGGGGCTGTCCGGGCCGCACCTGCGCGGCCAGGTCGACGTCCTCGTCGACGACCACGGCGACGACCGGGTAGCCGCCGGTCACCGGGTGGTCGGCGAGGAACACGACCGGCTCGCCGCTCGGCGGCACCTGCACGGCGCCGCGGTACGCGCCCTCGCTCGGCAGCTGCTTGTCCGGGTCCACCGGTGCGAGCCGCTCGCCGGCCAGCCGCATCCCGACCCGGTTGCTCTTGTCGGACGCGGTCCACTCCGCCTTCACCAGCAGGTCGACGTTCTCGACCCAGCCGTCGCGCGGGCCGCGGACAGCGCGCAGCACCACCTCGCCGCCGTACGACGTGGGCGGGAGCGCGTCGACGACGGGGTACGGCGTGTCCACGACACCCACGGACAGCTCGTCACCGGGCATCAGCGGCGGCGGACCGAGGCCGGCCATCACGTCGTGGCTGCGCGAGCCGAGTACGGCGGGCACGTCGACGCCTCCCCGCACGGCGAGGTAGCCGCGCAGCCCGCTCGTCGCCGGGCCGACCCGCACGACGCTGCCGGGGTTGGCGGTGAAGACCGCGAAGGGGCCCACCTCACGGCCGTCGACCCACACCGGGCACGGCGCGCCGGCAAGGCACATCAGGGCGGGTCCGCCGGCCACCTCGACCTCGAGCCCGCCGACGGTGATCTCGAGCCCGGCCGCGTCCTCGGGGTTGCCGACGGCCCGGTTCGCCCGGCACAGCGAGGACCGGTCGGCGGCACCGGACCGGCCGACGCCGATCCCGGAGTGCCCGTGCCGGCCGAGGTCCTCGACGAGGCAGAGCGGTCCGGTCTCGCGCACCCGCAGCGTGGTTCGCGCCGTCACCCCTGCCCTCCGTCGACGAAGCGCACGCGCGCACCCGGCCGCAGCAGCGCCGGCGGCTCGCGGTCGAGGTCCCACATCGGCGCGTCGGTGGTGCCGATCAGCTGCCAGCCGCCCGGAGACTCGCGCGGGTAGACCCCGGTGTACTCCCCCGCCAGGCCCACGGCGCCGGCCGGGACCGCGGTGCGCGCGGAGTCGCGGCGCGGCACGTGCAGCCGGTCGTGGTCGGTGACCAGGTAGCCGAAGCCGGGCGCGAACCCGCCGAACGCCACCCGCCACTCGCTGCTGGTGTGCGCCTCGACGACCGCTCGCTCGGACAGCCCAGTCAACCGGGCCACGTCCTCCAGGTCGGGTCCGTCGTAGCGCACCGGGATCTCGATGACCTCCTCGTCGTCGTGCGCGTGGGCAGCGGCCCGCCCCGGCGTCAGCGAGCACAGCGCCTGCCGCAGAGCCGGTACGTCGCGTGGCGTCCCGGCGACGACCAGCACGGTCCGCGCGGCGGGCACCACGTCGGCGAGGCCCGGAGGCTCGGACTCCCGCAGCGCGTCGACGTAGGCCACGACGTCCGCGGTGTCGCCCACCTCGACGAGCAGCGCGCGGTCGCCGTACGGCAGGACCTGGACGCTCACGGCGCTTCCACGAACGCGGTCACGTCGACGCCGGCGTCGGCGAGCGCGGCACGGACCTTCTCGGCCATCGCCACGGCACCGGGCGAGTCGCCGTGCACGCACACCGAGTCGGCCTCGACCTTCACGGTCGAGCCGTCGATCGCGGTGATCACGCCCTCGGTCACCAGCCGCACCACGCGGAGGGCGACCTCGTCGGGGTCGTCGAGCACGGCACCGGGCTCGCGCCGCGAGACCAGCGTCGCCTCGGGCGTGTAGGCGCGGTCCGCGAAGGCTTCGCGCACCGTGCGCAGCCCGGCCTTCTCGGCCGCCGCCAGCACCGCCGAGTTCGGCAGCCCGAGCAGCGGCAGGTCCGGGTCGTAGGCGCGCACGGCCTCCACGACCGCCCTGGCCTGCTCCTCGTGGTGCACGATCGCGTTGTAGAGCGCGCCGTGGGGCTTGACGTAGCGGACCCGGCCGCCGGCCGCGCGGGCCAGCGCGTCGAGGGCGCCGATCTGGTACAGGATGTCGTCGGTCAGCTCGACCGGTTCCATCTCGATGAACCGCCGGCCGAACCCGGCGAGGTCGCGGTAGCCGACCTGCGCCCCGATGACCACGCCCTCGCGCACCGCCGTGGCGCACGTGAGGCGCAGCGTGGTCGGGTCGCCGGCGTGGAAGCCGCCCGCGACGTTGGCGCTGGTGACCTGACGCAGCACGCCCTCGTCGTCGCCGAGCGTCCAGCGGCCGAAGGACTCGCCGACGTCGCTGTTGAGGTCGACGCGCGCGCTCACAGGTCACCCAGGGCGAGGATCGCGTTGTAGCCGAGGTACAGCGTGAGCAGCCATGCGAGCACGCCCACGACCAGCAGCCACACCGGGTACTTGTAGCCGCCGAGCAGGTCGCGCCGCCGCCAGGCCACCCACAGCAGCACGCCGAAGCCCATCGGCAGGATCAGCCCGTTGAACGTGCCCGCGAACACCAGCAGCGTCACCGGCGTCTCCTGGATCGCCACGAAGATCGCCGCGGTGACCGCGATGAAGCCGACGGTCAGCCAGTTGCGGGTGCGCTCGGGCGTGGTGCTCTTGGTCATGAACGAGACCGAGGTGTACGCCGCACCGATGACCGACGTGATCGCGGCGGCCCACAGCACGAGGCCGAAGACCCGGAGCCCGACCTCGCCCGCGGCGGCCTGGAACGCCGAGCCCGCAGGGTCGTCCTGCGCCAGGCTCACGCCACCGGCGACGACGCCGAGGATCGCCAGGAACAGCAACGCCCGCATGACGCCGGTGACGAGGATGCCCACGACCGAGCTGCGGGTGATCTCGCGGACGTGTTCGGGCCCGGTCCGGCCGGAGTCGAGCAGCCGGTGCGCACCGGCGTACGTGATGTAACCGCCGACCGTGCCGCCGATGATCGTCGTCACCGCGACGAAGTCGAAGGTCTCGGGCAGCACGACGTTGACCATCGCCTCGCCGACCGGCGGGGCGGAGGTGACTGCGATGACCAGCGTGGCCACGATCATGATCAGGCCGAGCACGACGACAAGGCGGTCCATCGCGACCCCCGCACGCTTGCTCAGGAAGATGCCGATCGCGAGCAGCGCCGAGAGCGCGCCGCCGATCCGGGGGTCGAGGCCGAGCATCGCGTCGGTGCCGAGGCCGGTGCCGGCCACGTTCCCGATGTTGAACACCAGCCCGCCCAGCACGACGAGACCGGCGAGCACGTAGCCGACGCCCGGCAGTACGGCGTTGCCGAGCTCGTGCGCACGGCGTCCGGAGACGCCGACGACGCGCCAGACGTTCATCTGCACGCAGATGTCGACGAGGACCGACAGCACGATCGCGCAGGCGAACGCGGCGCCCAGCGAGACCGTGAACGACGCGGTCTGCGTGATGAAGCCGGGGCCGATCGCGCTGGTCGCCATCAGGAAGACGGCGCCGACGACGGCGGAGCGGGTGCCCTTGCCGGGTGCCTGTGCCTCAGCCGCCTCGGCTCCCTCAGCTGTCGAGGCCTCCGACACGGTCGAGGTCGGTTCGTTGGTCTGGTCGCGCATGTGCGAGCTCCTTGAGTCCGAGGTCACACGACCGTACGGATTGTTCAACAACTTTGTCCAGGGTCGGTCCAGACCTTTGTTGAACAATCCCGGCCGTCGCTCGCCTAGACTCCCGTCGTGAGCGTCATGAGCATCTCCGCCGACCGCGCGGCTCGGGCGCTGCGCGAACAGGTCGCCGAGGGCGTGCTCAAGAGCGGTACCCGACTTCCGGAAGAACGACTCGCCGCGTCGCTCGGCGTCTCCCGCAACACGCTCCGCGAGGCGCTCAGCCAGCTGGTGGCCGAGCGGATCCTGGTCCGCTCCCCGCACCGCGGCGTCGTGGTCGCCACCCCCGGCGCTGGCGACGTCCGCGATGTCTACCGCGTCCGGCTCCTGGTCGAGCCCGGCGTCTGCCGCGATACCGCGAGCCACTCCCCCGACGGCCTGGCCGCCGTCCGCGCCGCGGTCGAGGAGGGCCGGGCCGCCGCCGCCGCGGAGGACTGGACCACCGTCGCGAGCGCCAACCAGCACTTCCACCGCGCGCTCGTCGCCCTGGCCGGCAGCCCGCGGCTCGACGGCCTGATGGAGCTGCTGCTCGCGGAGATGCGGCTGTTCTTCCAGCGGATGGGGGCGCCCGAGCCGTTCCACCGCCCCTACCTCGACGAGAACGCCGCCATCGCGACGCTGCTCGAGCGCGGCGCCGGCGCCGAGGCGGCCGACCGCCTGAGGACGTACCTGCGGGCCGCCGAGCACCAGCTCGTCGAGGCCATCACCGCGCTCGACGGGGACCGAGCAGATCACCAAGACGGGGTTCGAGACAGATAGGTCACACCGTGCTGACACCGGCGGTTACTCGTGGGTACTTTCGAGTCCCCTCGGCAGGACGAGGTCCCCTGTCCCCGGTAGAGCCCGACTCCCAGGAGCCCCCGTGAAGCACATCCTCGACGCCATCTCCGCCCGCGAATCCGGCAGCACCGTCAGCGCCGAGGACTTCGCGGACCTCCCGCTCCCCGAGACCTACCGTGGCGTGACCGTCCACAAGGACGAGGTCGGCATGTTCGAGGGCCTCGCGTCGCGCGACAAGGACCCGCGCAAGAGCCTGCACGTCGACGACGTGCCGCTGCCCGAGCTCGGCCCTGGCGAGGCGTACGTCGCGGTGATGGCGAGCGCGATCAACTACAACACCGTCTGGACCTCGATCTTCGAGCCGGTGCCGACGTTCGGGTTCCTCGAGCGCTACGGCAAGACCTCGCCGCTGGCCAAGCGGCACGACCTGCCCTACCACGTGGTCGGCTCCGACCTTTCCGGCGTCGTGCTCAAGACGGGCGTCGGCGTGCACGCGTGGAAGCCCGGCGACGAGGTCGTCGCGCACTGCCTGTCGGTCGAGCTCGAGGGCCCCGACGGCCACAACGACACGATGCTCGACCCCGAACAGCGGATCTGGGGCTTCGAGACCAACTTCGGCGGCCTCGCCGAGATCGCGCTGGTGAAGTCCAACCAGCTGATGCCCAAGCCGGCGCACCTCACCTGGGAGGAGGCGGCCAGCCCCGGCCTGGTGAACTCCACGGCGTACCGCCAGCTGGTCAGCCGCAACGGTGCCGGCATGAAGCAGGGCGACAACGTGCTGATCTGGGGCGCGAGCGGTGGCCTCGGCGGCTTCGCGACGCAGTACGCCCTCAACGGCGGCGCCACCCCCGTCTGCGTGGTGTCCTCGGAGGACAAGGCCGAGATCTGCCGCAGCATGGGCGCCGAGCTGATCATCAACCGGTCCGAGGAGAACTACCGCTTCTGGAAGGACGAGGACACCCAGGACCCCGCCGAGTGGCGACGCTTCGGCAAGCGGATCCGCGAGCTCACCGGCGGCGAGGACGTCGACATCGTCTTCGAGCACCCGGGCCGCGAGACCTTCGGTGCCTCCGTGTACGCCGCACGCAAGGGCGGCACGATCGTCACCTGCGCGTCGACCAGCGGCTACATGCACCAGTACGACAACCGCTATCTGTGGATGAACCTCAAGCGCATCATCGGCTCGCACTTCGCCAACTACCGCGAGTCGTGGGAGGCCAACCGGCTGATCTCGAAGGGCATGATCCACCCGACGCTCTCGCGCACCTACCCGCTCGAGGAGACCGGACAGGCCGCGCTCGACGTGCACCAGAACGCCCACCAGGGCAAGGTCGGCGTGCTCTGCCTCGCCCCCGAGGAGGGCCTCGGCGTCCGCGATCCGGAGCTCCGCGCCCGCCACGAGGACGCGATCAACCGCTTCCGCGGAATCTGATCGGAATCCGAACGGAATCTGATCAGCGGCGCGTGATCGGGCGGCCGGGGAAGTGCAGCCGGGCGTACTAGGCTCGGACTCACCGCCCCGACACCCCTCGACCTGGAGGAAGCGCATCCATGAGCGACCGCCCCGGCCTGTCCATCTTCGACGACGACAACGGCAAGGACGACCGCAACGACGCCACCCAGGTGATCCCGGTGCCCGGCGCGGGCGCGTCCTCGAGCGCGTCCGCTGCGTCGGCCACGCGCACCGGCCTGCCGCCGATCCGCAACGTGCCGACCTTCCCGGTGGTCCGCCGGGGCGGCTACGACACCGCCGCCGTCGACCGCGAGGTCAACACGCTCGCCGGTGAGAACGCCGGCCTCAAGGACAGCCTCGAGCAGGCGCGCTCCCGCGCCCAGACGCTGGAGCGTCGGGTCGCGGAGCTCGAGGCGAAGGTCAAGGAGGCCGAGCAGCCGACGTACGCCGGACTCGGCGGTCGTGCCAGCGAGATGCTGCGCCTCGCCGAGGAGCAGGCCGACGAGGTGCTGGTGGCGGCCCGGGCCCAGGCCGACGAGATCCTGCGCCGCGCGCACAAGGACGCCGACGCGATCAAGGCCCAGGCGGCCCGCGACGCCGAGGACATGCGGATGGTCCAGCTCAAGGAGCTCGACGAGAACCGCGCCCGGGCGATGGCCGAGGTCGAGCAGGAGCGCGGCCAGGTCCGCGCCGAGGCCGACGACATCCTCGCCGCCGCCAAGCGCGAGGCCGAGCAGATCCGGCTGGCCGCGCAGCAGGAGACCAACACGCTGCGCACCGCCGCCAAGCGCGAGGCCGAGCAGCTGCGCGCCGCCGCCGACCGCGAGGTCGCGGAGGCCCGCCGCGCGCTGAGCGTGGAGAAGGAGCGGCTCACCCGCGAGGCGGCCGAGCACCACTCCAACGCCACCGCCGAGACCGAGCGGCTGGTGCAGGAGGCCGAGGCGCGCGCCAGGGCCGCGGAGGAGCGGGCCCGCGAGGCCACCGCCCAGGCCACCGCGTCGCGCAAGCAGGCCCAGCAGGAGTCCGACCGGCTGCTCAGCCACGCCCGTCGCGAGGCCGAGCAGATCGTGGCGACGGCGCAGACGCAGGCGAAGAGCTTCGTCAGCGCGGGCCAGGCCGAGGCCGAGCGCGAGCTGCAGGAGCTGCGGGCCGAGGTCGCCCGGCTGGGCAAGCGGCGCGACGCGATCGTGGCCCAGCTCGGCGCGCTGCGCGACGTCGTCGCCGGCTTCGCGGACGACCCGGTCGCCCCGGCCAAGCCGCCGGTGGCCCCGGCCCCAGAGAAGGCCCCCGAGAACGCCCCCGAGAAGGCTGCACAGAAGGCCGCCGAGCCCGCTGCGAAGCCGGCTGACGAGCCGGCGGCCCAGGCGGCTCAGGCGGAGCAGGCCAAGCCGAAGCCCGGCCCGAGCCCGAAGAAGTGAGTCCAGCCCGGCCCGGCAGGGTCACCCGGACCCAGGGCCGGCGGCAGCCGCGCGACCCCGCAATCGTGCCGGAGGCGCCGCGCCACGAGGCGCTGCGCACGCTCATCGCGCACCCGTTCTCGCTCGGCTTCTTCGCGACCGCCGGCGCGCTGCTCGCCTACTGGCTCGGCGGGCTGATCCTGTCGGTCAGCTCGCTCCTGGTGCTGATCGTCGTCTCGCTGTTCCTGGCGGCCGGCCTCAACCCGGTCGTGGAGTGGCTCGGCCGGCGCGGGCTCAGCCGGCCGTGGGCCGTGCTGGCCGTGATCACCGGCGTGATCATCGCGATCGCGCTGTTCTTCACCGCCCTGGTCCCGGTGATCGTCGACCAGGTCAGCACCATGGTCGAGAGCGCGCCCGGCTGGGTGCAGACCCTGCGAGAGAACCGCACCCTCCAGGACATCGACGAGCGCTACGACCTCCTGACCAAGGCCGAGGACTACGCCACCAGCGGCGGGTTCACCCAACGCCTGTTCGGCGGCGTGGTCGGCGTCGGCGTGGCGGTCCTGTCCGCACTCGCCAACACGTTCGTGATCGTCGTGCTCACGCTGTACTTCCTGGCCAGTCTGCACCGGGTGAAGGCCGCCGCCTACCGCCTCGCGCCGGCCAGCAAGCGCGCCAAGGTGTCGCGCATCGGCGACACGATCGTGGAGAACATCGGCGCCTACGTCTCGGGAGCGTTCGTGGTGGCGCTCTGCGCCGGCATCTCGACGCTGATCTTCCTGTTCATCGTGGGCATGGGCCAGTACGCCGTCGCACTGGCCGCGGTCGTCGCGCTTCTCGACGTGATCCCGATGATCGGCGCCACGCTGGGCGCGATCGTCGTGTCGCTGATCGGCTTCGTGACGGACCCGACGATCGGGCTGATCTGCGTGGTGTTCTACATCGTCTACCAGCAGGTCGAGAACTACGTGATCTACCCGCGCGTGATGGCGCGCTCGGTCGACATCCCCGGCTCGGTCATCGTCATCGCCGCGCTGGTCGGGGCCGGTCTGCTCGGCGTCGTCGGCGCCCTTCTGGCGATCCCGACGGCCGCCGCGATCCTGCTGATCATCCGCGAGGTCGTCGTCCCGCGGCTCGACGCGCGCTAGCCGACCGCACTAGGCGCGGGACTGCTCCGGCCCGGTCACCGGCACGTCCTTGAAGGCCGCGACCGTGCGGTCGGCGTACCCGCTGGTGTCCGCGGACTCCATCGGGCCGTCCCACTCCCGCGGCAGCGGCAGGCGTACGTCGGGGGCGACGCGGCGGACGATCTCGTCGAGGACGGTCTCGGCGTCGCCCACCCAGAGGTGCTTCGCGCCCTCGACGCCGACGACTTCGGCCTGCGGGATCGCCTTGAACTTCTCACGCGCCTCCGCAGGCTGCAGGTAGTCGTCGTGCTCGGGCACCAGCGCGGTCACCGGCTTGCCCGAC
This sequence comes from uncultured Nocardioides sp., assembly GCF_946885725.1. The sequence goes on along the minus strand of NZ_CAMPGZ010000021.1, from coordinate 19,620 downwards.
TCGGCCCAGGCGGCGAGGTGCTCGGGGCGGCTGAACCGCAGCGGGGGCGAGAGCAGGATCGCGCCGCGCACCGCCGGGTCCAGCCCGTACATCAGCGCCAGGTCGGTGCCGAACGACCAGCCGACCACCCAGATGTTCGGCAGGTCGTGGAACTCGGCGTACTCGATCGCCGCGGCGACGTCGTACCGCTCCCCCTGCGCGTGGTCGAACTCCCCCTCCGAGGTGCCCTGCAGGCTTGATGTGCCGCGGGTGTTGAAGCGCAGCACCGCGACCCCGGCCAGCGCCGGCAGCCGGAACGCCGCCTTGCGGAACACGTGGCTGTCCATCATCCCGCCGTGCGTCGGCAGCGGGTGCAGGCAGACCAGGGTTGCGACCGGTTCGCGGTCCTCGGGCAGTGCCACCTCGCCGACGAGGTTCAGCCCGTCCGCGGTCTGCAGGGTGATCGCCTCGCGGCGGGCGGGCAGCACGGAGTTCGCTCGGATCTGCGCCATGGGTCCCATCCTCCCAGTCCCGTCGGCCGCGCGTCCGAGCCGGCAGGGCCTTTCGCCTCTGGCACGGAACCCGCCCTCGCGCGCAGCGTGCGAGGCGTGAGCAGCCCCGAGCCGCGCGGGCGGGGTCCCCGGGCCGTGGAGCGCAGCCGCCGCACCGCCCTGGTGCTCGGCGGGGTCGGCGCGGGCCTGGCGCTGCTCTTCCTGCTGCCGCTGCTGACCCTGCCCCTGCTCAGGATGGTCGGGTCCGAGCTCGGGTTCCTGGTGCTGGTCGGCACCGCGACGATCGCGGTGCTCGCGCTCCCCTTCGCCCTGCGCGTGGTGCCGGAACCCCCGGGCGCTCGGGTGACCTTCCGCCGGTCCGACGTCGTGCTCGCCGGAGCCGCTGCCGTCGCGGCCGCGTTCTTCCACACCACGGGCCAGACGTACCTCTGGCTGCCTGCCCTCGTCCTGCTTCTCACTCCCCTCCTCGTGGTGGGGCGACTGGTCCGGCTCCGGCGCGGTGGCGTCGAGACCGGACTGCTGCGGCACCCGCTGCGACCGGACCTGCGGGCCGACCTGGCGCAGGCGCTCAACCACCTGCTGCTGTGGTCGCTCGTCGCCGCCACGGTGTGGGTGGGCACCTACGACCTGTTCCGGGCCGGGCTCAGCCCGCTCGGCTACCGGCTCTTCCTCGTCGCGTTCGTCGCGTGCGCGGCCGTGCTGGTCGGCCTCGCGCTGGTGCCCGCGCGGCGCCCGTCCCTGCCGCTCAACGTGCTGGTCGCCCTCGGCTCGGCGTTCGTCGCCACCGAGCTCGGCCTGACCGTGCTGCCCGCACCCGGGGCAGTCCTGATCTCGAACCCGCTGCGCGGCACGTGGTACGTCGCGCACGGCGGTCATGCCGAGCTCGTGAACTACCACCGGATCGCCTTCGGCCAGCGCGACGCGATGGACATCCTCGTCGTGCGCGACAACCGGACGCACCGCACCGGCGGCACGGCACTCACCGACTACTTCGCGTTCGGGCGACCGCTGCATGCGCCGGGCAGCGGGACCGTCACCGCCGCCGTCGACACGCTGCCGGACCTGCCCGTGGGCACGGTCGACCGCTCCCACCCCGAGGGCAACCACGTCGTCGTCGACATCGGGGACGGCCACTTCGTGCTGATGGGGCACCTGCGCCAGGGCAGCCTCCGCGTCGGCGTCGGCGACCGGGTGCGCACCGGCCAGGAGCTCGCGGAGGTCGGCAACTCCGGCAACACCGACGAGCCGCACGTCCACCTGCAGGTGCAGAACCAGCCCGACCTGGACGCCGCCGACCCGGACCCGGACCTGAGGACCTGGCCGATCCTGTTCCGGGGCAGCACGGTGGCGGACGTCCGGCGAGGCGACTACCTGATCGGGTGATCAAGCGGGTGGTCGAGCGCCGGGTGGTCGAGCTTGTCGAGACCACGGACTGAGTGAGTGATCCCGACAGGCTCGATCACCCGAGGGACGGCTCGATCACCCGACGAGCTCGCTACCGTCGCTCCCGCGCCGCCCAGCAGCCGTTGTGCCAGTGCCGGCGCTCGTCGAGACCGGTGGCGTCGCGGGCGAACGACGACGGCACCACCGGCCACGCCACGGTGTGCGGCGTGGCCGGGCGGATCGTCCGGTTGCAGCCCGGGCAGGTGTACGGCTTGGTCGCGGCCGAGCCGGTGACCCGGCGCACGACGTACTCCTCGCCGTGGAAGGTCTCCCGGCGCTCGGTCACCGCTGGCTGTAGTCGCGGAAGCCGCGCCCGGTCTTGCGGCCGAGGTAGCCGGCGGTGACCAGGTGCTCGAGCAGCGGCGCCGGGGCGAAGCCGGGCTCCCGGAACTCGAGGTAGAGCTCCCGCTGGATCGCCAGCGCCACGTCGTTGCCGACCACGTCGAGCAGCTCGAACGGACCCATCGGCAGCGCGCAGCCGTACTTCATCGCGGTGTCGATGTCGTCGGCGGTCGCGTAGTGCGCCTGCAGCATCTTCACGGCGTCGTTGAGGTACGGGAACAGCAGCGCGTTGACGATGAAGCCGGCGCGGTCGCCGCACGACACCGCGACCTTGCCGATCGTCCCGCACAGCGCGCGGGTCGTCTCCGCCACGTCGTCGCCGGTGCTGACCGTGCTGACCACCTCGACCAGCTTCATCACCGGCGCGGGGTTGAAGAAGTGCATGCCGACGACGTCCTGCGGGCGCGAGGTCGCCTTCGCCAGCGAGATGACCGGCAGCGAGGACGTCGTGGTCGCGAGGATCGCGCCCTGCTTGCAGATCTCGTCGAGGTTCTCGAACAGCACGGTCTTGATGTGCAGGTCCTCGGCGATCGCCTCGACGACGACGTCGACGTTCGCGAGGTCGTCCAGCGAGGTGCTGCCGGTGAGCCGGTCGAGCACCTCGGGCTTGGCCGACTCCTCGAGCTTGCCGCGCTGGATCGCCTTGTCGAGCGAGCGTTCGATCGCGGCCCGGACACCGGCGACCTTCTCCGGTGTGCGGCCGACGTACGTCACCGGGAACCCGGCCTTGGCGAACACCTCGACGATGCCGGTCGCCATCGTGCCGGTGCCGACCACGCCAACGGTCTTGACCGGGCGGAGCATCTGGGGCGCGTCCTCGGCCCTCGGGGTGAGCGCGTCGTCGACGACGACGGGGCTGTCCGGGGCCTCGTAGGTGTAGAAGCCGCGGCCGGACTTCCGGCCGAGCATCCCGGCGGTGACCATCTGCTTGAGGATCGGGGCCGGCGCGTGCAGGCGGTCGCGGCCCTGCTTGTACATCGTGTCGAGGATCTCGTACGCCGTGTCCAGACCGATCAGGTCGAGCAGCGCGAGTGGGCCCATCGGGTAGCCGCAGCCGAAGCGCATCGCCGCGTCGATGTCCTCGCGGCTCGCGTAGCGCGCCTCGTACATCGACACCGCGTGGTTCAGGTAGCCGAACAGCAGCGCGTTGGCGATGAAGCCGGCCTTGTCGCCACAGATCACCGGGGTCTTGCCCAGCGAGCGCGCGAGGTCGGCGACCTGCTCGAGCACGTCGGGCTCGGTGACGACGGTGCGGATCACCTCGACGAGCTTCTGCACCGGGGCGGGGTTGAAGAAGTGCACGCCGACGACGCGGCCGGGGCGGGCGGTCGCCGTACCGATCTCGGTGACCGAGAGCGACGAGGTGTTGGTCGCGAGGACCGCGTCCGGGCCGACGATCGCGTCGAGGCGGCGGAACAGGTCCTGCTTGAGCGGGAGCTGCTCGACGATCGCCTCGATCACGAAGTCGCAGCCCTTGACGGACTCGAGCTCGGTGGTCAGCTCGATCCGGTCGAAGAGCTCCTTCTCCTCCGCCTCGGTGAGCTTGCCGCGCTTCACCGCCCGGCCGGTGGAGTGCTCGATGTGCTGCCGGCCGCGTTCCAGGGACTCGTCGTTGTGCTCGACGCCGACCACGCGGTAGCCGTTGCGGGCGAACACCTCCGCGATGCCGGCACCCATGGTGCCCAGCCCGACGACGCCGATGTTCTTGATGGCGGTCTGCTCCCGCGAGGTACTGGTCATGCGGCGCATCATGACACGCAAGCGACGGGCCGGTCTGTTGCCCACCTCACCCGTCCGGGGTGCGTGACCCCTTCTGTAGATTCCTGCCCCGTGAGACTCGTCGTCGCGCGCTGCCAGGTCGACTACGCCGGCCGTCTGACCGCCCACCTGCCGATGGCCACGCGGCTGCTGATGGTCAAGAACGACGGCTCGGTGCTGGTGCACTCCGACGGCGGTTCCTACAAGCCGCTGAACTGGATGTCCCCGCCGTGCAAGGTCGTCGAGGGCCTCAGCGAGGACGGCGTCGACGAGTGGCTGGTCACGGGCAAGGACGGCGACACGTTGCGCATCCTGCTCGAGGAGGTGCTGCACGACTCGCAGCACGACCTCGGCGTGGACCCCGGTCTGCAGAAGGACGGCGTCGAGAAGCACCTGCAGGAGCTGCTGGCCGAGCACCCGGCCACGCTGGCCGAGGGCCTGACGCTGGTACGGCGGGAGTACCCGACCGCGATCGGGCCGGTCGACCTGATGTGCCGGGACGCCTCGGGCGCGTCGGTCGCGGTGGAGATCAAGCGGCGCGGCGAGATCGACGGCGTGGAGCAGCTGACCCGCTACCTCGAGCTGCTCAACCGCGAGCCGCTGCTCACCGCCAAGGGCCCCGTGCGCGGCATCTTCGCCGCCCAGGCGATCAAGCCGCAGGCCCGCGTGCTCGCCGAGGACCGCGGGATCACCTGCGCGGTCGTCGACTACGACGCCCTGCGCGGGATGGACGACCCTAGCCAGCGGCTGTTCTGAGGCTCACCGGGTCGCCGACCGCGATCCGGCCCGGCGTGACGACCTCCGCGAGCACGCCGAAGTCCATCCCGGCCACGTCGGTGACCCGGCGCAGCAGCCCGTCGTCCGGTGGCAGGTCGCGCTGGGGCTGGGTGACCATCACGCAGCGCGGCATCGGCTGGACCACCCGCAGCACCACGTCGCCGACGGTGAGCTCCCGGCCGAGCCAGTCCTGCTCGACGAACCCATTCGCGTTGCCGGTGTCGACCAGCAGGTTCGGGCGGAAGCGCCGCACGTCCACCGACGAGCCATGGTGGCGCGACAGCGTGGTCAGGCTGGCGGTGGTGACCAGGTGCACCGGACCGTCGTCGAAGTGCGAGACGCCGTCCTCACGGCCCAGCGTGACCGGCCGGCCGACGTACGCCGACATCACCGCGTGCACGGCCGGGTCGTCGCCACGCACGACCGGGCCGTCGGGCAGCTCGATCACGGGCACGTCGCCGTCGTAGCGCGCGACCAGGTCCATCAGGCCGGGCATCGCCCGGAACCGGCGGCTGGACTTGCCGCTGCCGAACTTCCCGTCCGGGTCGCGCAGGATCCAGAGCCGGTCGCCGGCCAGCCCGCGGTGCTCCACGTCGGCCGAGTCGAGCACCTCGCCGGTCATCGACTTGACCGGGTAGCGACGGATGCTCGTCAGCCGCCCCACGCTCACGAGCTCAGCGAGCCCGGGTCGGCGGGCACGTCGACGGCGTGCTCCTGCAGCGCCTCGAGCGGCACGATGCCGAGGACGGATTCGTTGGTCGAGGCGAGCACCACCGGCGCGGCGACCCCGGCGTCGTACGCGCGCATCCAGTTGGCGGCGGTGACACACCACCGGTCACCGGGACGCAGCCCCGGGAACCCGTAGGCCGGCATCGGCATGGTCAGGTCGTTGCCGATCGCCCGCTGGTGCGCCAGGAACTCGGCAGTGACCACCGCGCAGATCGTGTGGCTGCCGAGGTCCTCCGGCCCCGTGCTGCAGCAGCCGTCGCGGTAGAACCCGGTCATCGGGTCGGTGCCGCAGGGCTCGAGCTCGCCGCCGAGCACGTTGCGTTCGGTCATCGGCCGTCTCCCTCGCCGTTCACGAGCGCGGCCACCTCGTCCGCGCAGCCCCAGGACAACGTGACTCCCGCGCCGCCGTGGCCGTAGCAGTGCACGACGCGGGTGCTCCCGCGCTGCTCGGCCTCCAGCCGCACGCTCGGCCGCGCCGGCCGCAGCCCGACCCGATGCCCGACGACCCTGGCTCCGGCGATCGCCGGCACCAGCTCGGTGGCCCGCTTCAGGATCAGCTCGGCGGTCTCGGGCACGACCCGGCGCTCCCACTCCCCCTCGTCGTCGGTCCCGCCGACCACGATGTCGTGGCTGCGCGGTACGACGTACACGGGAGGTCCGGACCCGTCGAGCCACCACCGGTCGAGGCCGACCTGCTCGACCAGCACGACCTGTCCGCGCACCGGCACCACGGAGTGGTCGCCGGCCAGCCGGCGGGCGCCCAGGCCGGTGGCGTCGACCACGACCTCGGCACCGTCGCCCTCTGGCAGAGCGTTCAGCGCCATCCGCGTGACCGTGCCGCCGAGCTCCTCGACCCGGTCCACCAGCCAGCGCAGGTAGACCGGCATCTCGATCACCGGGGCCTCGAACGTCCAGGCGTCGACGTACGGCCCGGGCAGCGCGGTCACCCGCGTGAGCGTCGGTACCGCGCTCGCCCACCACGGGTCGGGGACGCGCGTGCGGTGCACCTCGGTGCCGTGCCGCATCGTCACGCCGGTCCGCTCGTCCTTGGCGAGCCGGGCGAACTCGGCGAAGCTGGCCGCCGACCAGGCGGTCACGCGCTCGTAGGGGTAGGCGCGGTAGGGGTACCAGAGCGCGGCCGCGACCGACGAGACCGTCTCCAGCGGCAGGTCGCGCGCGAGCACGTCGACGCGGTGGCCGTCCTCGAGCAGCCTGACGGCGCAGGACAGCCCGATCACGCCTGCACCGACGACGAGGACCCTGCTCACGGCACCGAGTCTGCCCGAACTCCGCGAGTCACGCCCGCTCGACGAGCTCCTTGAGGGTCGCGAGGTCGCGGGCGACGGCCTCGACGTCCCGCTCCAGGTCGTCGTCGCTCATGCCCGCCCGCTGCCGCACGCTGAACACGACCTCGCATGTCGCGTCGTCGACGGGCACCACCCGCATCGGGTTCAGCACCGCCTCCCCTGTCGGGAGCGTCACCGTGTGGTCGAGCACGCCGAGGTCGTTGCGCGGCGCGAACGCGATCCGCACCCGGCCCATCGGCGAGTCGGTGACCCACGCGTCGCCGTCGCGCACCACTTCGGCGCCGGCCAGCCCGGCCGCCCACTCCGGCAGCCGCTGCGGGTCCGCGGCGACGGCGTAGACCGCCGGTGCCGGGCGGTTCACGAACGTGCTGACGTGGCGGGAGGTCACCATGCAACGACCGTACCCCCGGCTACCGGTGCGTAACTTATCCCCGCGTCACCTCGTTGCAGGTCCATTCGGAGGTGGTCGCATGCGCAATCCGCGCACGCTCGTGGTGTCCGTCCTCGCTGCCCTCCTCGGCAGCATCGTCGTCGTCGGCGGGGCCGCCCCGGCCACCGCCCACGAGGAGCGGCCGGCCGGGTTCCCCGACGGCACGGGCACCAGACCGAGGTACCTCGGCCTCGACAACCCCCGCTCCCGCGTGGTCTGCAAGCCGGACACCGCCGAGCGCATCCGGGCGATGAAGCCGGGCCGGCTCAAGCGCACCAACCTCGCGCTGCTCGAGCGCTGCGAGTTCCGCTCGATCCAGAGCGCGATCAACTCGATCGAGCGCCGCAACACGTCGATCTACATCCTCCCGGGCGTCTACCACGAGACGAAGTGGGCGAAGATGGAGCGCAGCAGCTACTGCGCCAACCTCGAGACCGCGTCCGACGACCCGCTCGCCCTGTCGACGTACATCGGCAGCCTCTCCCCCGAAGCCGGCGCTGCGGCCGCGGACGAAGGCGGCAGCGACCCGATCGCGCTGTCGTACGCCGACCAGAGGAGGTGTGCGCACAACCTCAACCTGATCGCGGTCTTCGGTGACCGGACGCCGCACGACGACTCGATGCGGTGCAACAGCAGGTTCTGCGGCACCCAGCTCGTCGGCACCGGGAAGCGCAAACGCGACGTGGTCATCGACAACCGGTTCCGGAAGCTCAACGCGATCCGGGCCGACCGCGCCGGGGGCATCCTGATGCGCAACTTCACCGTGCAGCAGGCGGAGTTCAACGCCGTCTACGTGCTCGAGACCGACGGCTTCGTGCTCGACAAGCTGATCACTCGCGGCAACGACGAGTACGGCATCCTCGCCTTCGCCTCCGACCACGGGCTGATCCAGCGCACCGACAACTACTTCAACGGCGACTCGGGGATCTACCCCGGCTCGGCCTCCGACCTCAACGCGAGCAACACCGACTTCGAGCCGACCCGCTACGCGATCGAGATCCGCAACAACAAGAGCCACGACAACACGCTCGGCTACAGCGGCACGGCGGGGAACTCGGTGTACGCGCACCACAACCGGTTCTACGACAACGCCACCGGCATCGCGACGGACTCGCTCTTCCCCGGCCATCCCGGCCTGCCGCAGGACCACGCGCGCTGGGCGTACAACAGGATCCACTCCAACAACGAGAACTACTACGCGCGCTTCGTCGACACCGGCGTCTGCGACAAGCCGATGGCCGAGCGCGGCTACATCGACGGCACGGTGTGCCCGGTGATCCCAACTCCGGTCGGCACCGGCGTGCTGATCGCCGGCGGCAACTTCAACTCGACCGACCACAACTGGATCTACGACAACTGGCGCTACGGCACGATGCAGTTCTGGGTGCCCGCGCCGCTGCGCGACGAGTTCGACCCGAGCAAGCTCTACGACACGTCCAACTACAACCGCTCCTTCGCCAACCGGATGGGCATCACGCCGTCGGGGAAGAAGCAGCACAACGGCCTCGACTTCTGGTGGGACGACCAGGGCCTCGGCAACTGCTGGGAGGGCAACACCTCCTCGCGCGGCGAGCCGACCGACAACTTCGTCGTCGATCCCGGACCCTGCGCCGACGGCGGCTCGAAGCTGCTGCCGGGCGTCCCGGCCAAGGACGCGGGCTTCCTGTCCTGCAGCCAGTACGACCGTGCCGACCCGACCTGGCGGCACCCGCCCGCGTGCGAGTGGTTCGACAGCCCGGCGAAGCCGACCGACGCGCCGGCAACGCCGCTCCCGATGGCCGCGCCCGTCTCGACGAGTGCCTCGCAACCGAGCGACGACGCCCTCGATGGCACGCACCTGCTGACCCTCGGCCTCGGCGTGGTCGCACTGGGCGGTCTGCTGCTGGGCCGGCGCCGGGCGGGCTGACATGCGCCCGACCGGACGGCACGTGCTGGTGCTGGTCGTCGCGCTGCTGGTCGTGGCCGGCGGCGCCGGTGTCGCGGTGGCCAACGCGCCGGTGCGGCTGTCGACGTCCGGCCCGACGGACGTCGACGGTACGTCGGCGACCGCGGTCTTCGAGGTCGGCGACCGGACCATCCGGCAGGTGCGCTACCGCGACCGCGGCGTGCTGGCCTACCGGTTCCTGTTGCGCAACGACAGCGCACTCCCGGTCACCGTCACCGGCCTCGCCCCGCCGAAGCCCGCACCCAAGCTGTTCCGCTACCTGGCCGTGGAGCACGCCGACACCGGCGACCGGCGGTTCGCGGTCCCGGCGGGAGGCACCACGCCGGTGCTGCTGCGGCTGCGGATGGAGTCGTGCGAGCACCTGTCGGCCCGGGCCGGCAGCTTCGCGACCGAGGCCGTCCTGCGCACCACCCGCGCCGGCGGCCTCGTGGATGAGGCGGTGACGGTGACGCTCCCCGAGGAGGTGCACACCGGCTCGCCGCGCGAGGCGTTCTGCCCGCGGTCGACCGCGTCGTCGCGGCCCCCGGGCTGACCCGGTCAGACCCGCCGGATGTCGCCGAGGAAGATCGTGCGCCCCTCGAACGCCGCCTCGGAGGTCACGTTCAGCTCGATCGGCACCTCGGAGCCGTCCGCACGCAGCGCGGGCACCTTCACCGAGCGTCCGATCAGCGGCTCCCGGCCGACCAGCAGGTGCAGCGTGAAGCCGGCGATGTGGGCCTGCCGGTAACGCTCCGGGATGATCGTGACGAGTCGCCGACCCTCGAGCTGGTTCGCGTCGGTGTAGCCGAGGATGTCGAGCGCCTGCCGGCTGACCGCGAGGATCCGGTTGGTCTCGTCGGCCGCGACCAGACCGGTCGCCGCTTCCCGGACCCAGGACAGGTCCCACGGCCACGGCACCGGCGTCGGCTCGGCGACGACGCTCGCGAAGCTCCAGGGTCGGGGCAACCGCCCACGTGCCTGCTCGAGGACCTCGGTGCACAGCCACCGCCGGAACGCGCGCACCTCGGGCTGCGTGGGCGGGGTCATGATCCGGCCCTGGCGATGCATCTCGATGCTCGCCTCGATCGTGTCGTGCAGCGTCTGGAAGTGCGGCACCGACGCGCGCGGCACCTGGAGGGTGACCAGGTCCCGGGACACCCGCGGCTCCATCGCGCCCGCCATCAGGTCGTCCGGTGTCATCTCCACCGTGGCGGCCGGCACCTGCTCCTCGAGGATCGCGATCGCGTCGGTGGCGTCGGCGTGCGTCTGGATCGGGTTGATGTCGGCCTCGTCGTCGAGGCTGGCCAGGAGGTACTCCCGCAGCAGCGCCTCGGCGTGCTCGCGCCAGGCGCTGTGCAGCAGCAGCGGCACGTTGTACAGCTCGACCTGCACCGTGTCCGCCGACGTACGCCGGTCGGACCCCGCGTCCTCGTGGAGCTCCTGCCGCCCGACGTGGTCGGAGGGGTCGGTCAGGTGGAACCAGACCGTCTTGCCGTCCTCGTGCCGGGTGACGCCCCAGTCGTCGACCATCTGCTCGAGCATCACCATGCCGCGACCGGTGCCGGCCGTGGTGGCGTAGCGGCGTCGGGTCGGCAGGTGCCGGCTGCCGTCGGACACCTCCACGTGCAGGCCGCGGTCGTCGACCCAGCCCTTCACGCCGATGGGCGTGCCGGCGTGGAGCAGCGCGTTGGTGACGAGCTCGCTGACCAGCAGGGCGCCGGTCTCGGCGAGGTCGGAGCGGCCGGCGTCCTCGACCAGGTCGCGGACCAGGTGGCGCGCCTCCGACACGCTGGCGGGCTCAGGCGGCAGGCGACGTTCGACCGCTCCCGGTCTCCTCGTCGTGCTCGCCCCGTTCACTCGCCGTCCTCACCCTCACGCGGACTTCGTCCCGAGATGCCCGGCCGAGTCATTCTTGCCCCCCGAAGGGACTACGTCACGTATTTTGCGGCATGTCGGTCCGTCGGCAATGGCTGGTCCAGACGACGGATTCCGTCGTCAGGGTGAGGTCTCGCGTTGGAACGCGCGGCGAACCACGCCGCTTCGTGAGAGAGGCGCAGTCGTCAGTCCAGGCCGTTGGCCGTCCGGATCGCCGCCACGATCCCGGCCATGATCTCGGTGAGTCCGAAGTCCTTGGGCGTGAAGACGGCCGCGACGCCGAGGTCCCGGAGCCGGGCCGCGTCGGCGGTCGGGATGATCCCGCCGACCACCACCGGCACGTCCCCGAGCCCCTGGGCGGCCAACCCGTCGAGCACGGCCGGCACCAGCTCCATGTGCGACCCGGACAGGATCGACAGCCCGACGCAGTGCACGTCCTCGGCGACCGCGGCCGCCACGATCTGCTCGGGGGTGAGCCGGATGCCCTGGTAGACGACCTCGAAGCCGACGTCGCGCGCCCGCACCGCGACCTGCTCGGCGCCGTTGGAGTGGCCGTCCAGGCCGGGCTTGCCGACCAGCAGCCGCAGCCGGCCGCCGAGCTCCTCCCCCGTCCGGCGTACGGCGTCGCGCACGGCGGTGAGCTCGGCACCCGCCTCGGCGACACCGACCGCACCGGACACCCCGGTGGGCGCGCGGAACTCGCCGAACACCTGACGCAGCGTGCCGGCCCACTCGCCGGTGGTCGCACCGGCGCGGGCGGCGGCGAGCGTGGCCTCCATCAGGTTGGCGTTCGTCTTGGCGTCGGCGGCCAGCCGCTCCAGCGCGGCGTCGACCTCGGCCTGGCCGCGCTGGGCCTTCCACGCCTCGAGGCTCCGCCGCGCGGCCTGCTCCGCCTGCGGGTCGGGCGTCTGGATCGCGGTGTCGAGGTCCGCGGTCAGCGGCGACGACTCGGTCGTCTCGAAGCAGTTCACGCCGACGACCTTCTCCTCGCCCGACTCGATGCGGGCCCGGCGCGCGGCGTGGGAGCTGACCAGCTCGGACTTCATGTACCCGGACTCGACCGCGGCGACGGCGCCGCCGAGCGCCTGCACGCGGTCCATCTCCTCGCGGGCGCCCGCGACCAGCTCGGCCACCTTGGCCTCGACCACGTGCGAGCCGGTGAACAGGTCGTCGTACTCCAGCAGGTCGGACTCGTAGGCGAGCACCTGCTGCATCCGCAGCGACCACTGCTGGTCCCACGGCCGCGGCAGACCGAGCGCCTCGTTCCACGCGGGCAGCTGGACGGCGCGGGCGCGCGCGTCCTTCGCCAGCGTGACGCCGAGCATCTCGAGCACGATGCGCTGCACGTTGTTCTCGGGCTGCGCCTCGGTCAGGCCCAGGCTGTTGACCTGCACGCCGTACCGGAAGCGCCGCATCTTCTCGTCCTCGACGCCGTAGCGCTCGCGCGTGATCTCGTCCCACAGCTGGACGAAGGCGCGCATCTTGCACATCTCCTCGACGAACCGCACGCCCGCGTTGACGAAGAAGGAGATGCGGCCGACCACCTTCGGGAAGTCCTCGGGCGCGACCTGGCCGGACTCGCGGACGGTGTCGAGCACGGCGATCGCGGTGCACAGCGCGTAGGCGAGCTCCTGCACCGGCGTCGCGCCGGCCTCCTGCAGGTGGTAGCTGCAGATGTTGATCGGGTTCCACTTCGGGATGTGGTTGACCGTGTAGGCGATCAGGTCGCTGGTCAGCCGCAGCGAGTGCTCGGGCGGGAACACGTAGGTCCCGCGCGAGAGGTACTCCTTGATGATGTCGTTCTGCGTCGTGCCCGCGAGGGAGGCGTGAACGGCGCCGAGGTCGGCGCCCTCGCCGGCCTGCTCCTCGGCCACCACCTGGTAGAGCGCGAGCAGCCACATCGCGGTGGCGTTGATCGTCATCGAGGTGTTCATCTCCGCGAGCGGGATCTCCTCGAACAGCCGCCGCATCTCGCCGAGGTGCGGCACCGGGACGCCCACCTTGCCGACCTCGCCGCGGGCCAGCGGCGAGTCCGGGTCGTAGCCGGTCTGGGTCGGCAGGTCGAACGCGACCGACAGACCGGTCTGGCCCTTGGCCAGGTTGGTGCGGAACAGCGCGTTGGAGTCGGCCGCCGAGCTGTGACCGGCGTACGTGCGCATCACCCAGGGGCGGTCCTTGTCGCTCATGGGCCGACGATAGGGCGGACCTGACCCGTCGGTAACCGGCTTGTGAACTGTCCCACGTGCCAACTAGGTCACACGGCGCCGTTCGGGTGGTCGAGCCCGTCGAGACCACCACGCCTTCCACCCCTGGACATGGACGGGCCCGCGTCCGGCTCTCGGTGACCGGACGCGGGCCCTCACGACGGACCTCGCCTAGGCGATCAGCACTTGCTGCTCATCAGGTCGAAGTCGACGGTCGTGGTCTTACCCTTCTTCACCGCTGCCTGGGTCAGCTCGGGGACGTAGCCGTCCCGTGCGGCGATCATCTGCAGCTTGTTCTCCGCCTTCATCCAGCGGGCGTAGCCGCCGGACGAGTCGGTGAACAGGTTCCACGACTCGGCCTTGCCGTTGACGCGGACGATGGCACCGGCCAGCGGGCCGTTCGCGCCGTCACAGCTCGTGCCGGTCACCGTGCCGGTGAGCTTGCCCCACGACTTGGGCGGCGCGACCTGCATGGTCACGTCGACGGTCGTCGACGGGTACGGCGTGTCCTCGGCGATCGTCAGCTGGGCCGTGTACGTGCCCGGCTGAGCCACCTGGGCGGCGTCGGTCGTGACGGTCACCTCGACCGTCTCGCCCGGCGCCACGGTCAGCGTCGTCGGGTCGGCGCTGAGCCAGGAGACGTCGCCGCCACCACCGCAGTTGTCGTAGCCCGGCAGCATCTCCGCCAGCGGCGTCGAGTTGAAGTTGCTCACCGAGCCGCCGACCTTGTACATGCCGCACGCGGCGCCGCCCCGGTAGAGGGCGTTGTTGGAGTTCGGCAGCTCCGTCCACTCGCCGTCGGGACCGTAGGCCCAGCCGGCGTTGGTGATCGCGCCGCCGGCCACGCCGCCGGAGATCAGCAGCTGGTCGTTGGCGTTGGCGTAGCTGGCGGCCCACACGTCGACCGGCATGTCCGCGATCGCATCCCAGGAGTCGGTCCCGGGGTCGTACGCGAACGCGCTGTCGGATCCTGCGGACCCGCCGTTGCCGCCTGCGCAGACGACCTTGCGGTCGACCGCACCGCAGGCCAGCCACGACGTCGGCTCCGGGTAGTCGGCCAGCACGTCGTAGCTGTCCGACGCCGGGTCGTAGCGGACCACGTCGGTCTCACCACAGGCGGAGCCACAGCCGCCGACGGCGTAGATCTGGCCGTCGAGGACCGCCGTACCGGCCGCCGCCCACGGCGACGGGTTGTCGGCACCGGTGGACCAGCTGTCCGTGGCCGGGTCGTAGATCGCGGTCTCCGCGACCGTCTGGCCGCTGCCGCCGCCCCAGCCGCCGACGGCGTAGTACTTGCCGCCGACGAACGCCCCGGCCGGCTTCTGCCGACCCTCGGGCATCGGTGCGATGGACGACCAGGTCAGCTCCGCCGGGTCGTACACGTACGCCGCGTCGGTCGCACCCAGGCCGGCGACGGTGCCGCCGAACGAGTAGACCTTGCCGTCGTACGACGCCACCGAGTTGTCCATGATGTTGCTCGGGTAGTCGGTGATGTCCACCCACGGCTCGTCGTGCGGCGTCTGGGCGAGGTCCGCCCGTCCCGTCGCCGAACCCTTCGCCGTCGTCTTCTGCAGCGGCGTGACGTCCGCCTTGATCCTCTGGAGCGGAGCGCCCCTGCCGGTCGCGACCTCCTTGGCGGTGGTCTTGGTGCCGTCCGCGCGGAGGATCTGGAACCCGCCGTCGCGCTCGCCGATCTCGACGTTGGCGGCACCGGTGCCGTCGTTGCTGATCTTGAACGTCTTCTCCTGCGAGCCACCGAGGGTGACCAGCGTGGAGATGTTGGTCGGCGTGACCACGAGGTGACCCGCACCGAGCGCGAAGTCCGCCCGGGTCACGTCGTCCCCGGCAACCGTGACGGTCTTGGTCTTCGACTCGAAGCCGGACTTCGCGGCCGTGAACGGGTGGTCACCCGTCACCGACGAGAACAGCCAGTAGAAGCCGTCCGCGATCGCGTCGTCGTCCGGGGTCGGACCCGCGGTGCCCTTGTCCGCCGGCACGTCCTCACTGGTCACCGTCGCGCCGTTGAGCGGCTCGCCGGCACTGAGGTCGCTGACGTTGCCGAGCACCAGACCGCCCTCGACCGGAACGCAGCGGCGGTTGCCGACGAAGACCTCGTCGACCTGCCACCACCAGTCCCAGCTGCCCACGTAGTAGTGGAAGCGCAGCTGGACGTCGGTCTCGTTCGCCGCGTCGGGCAGCGGGATCCGCACCGTGGTGGGACCACGCAGGTCGGTGAGCTGGGTCCACACGTTGGTCCAGGTCTCACCGCCGTCGAGCGAGAGGTCGACGTCCGCCTGCTCGTTGCCGAGGTCGTTGTAGTCGGTGTCGAACTCCAGCACCGGCGTGTCGACCCCGGTCAGGTCGAACACCGGCGAGACCAGCTCGGTGTCCTGGGTGTTGCCGTTGCCGTAGTTGTCACTGTCGACCACGGCGAAGCCGCCCTCGCCGCCGGTCAGGTTGCCCAGACCGCCCGGGTCGTCGAAGCGCCAGACCTGGCCGTTGCCGATGTTGTCGACGACCGTCCAGCCTTCCGGCGTGTCGGTGCCGTCGAAGTTCTCCAGCAGGCCGTCGTAGTCGACCGTGTAACCGAGCGCCTTGCAGGCGTTGGTGTCGACCAGGACGCTGAAGTCCTGGCTCGCGTTGCCACCCGTCAGGTCGACGGTCTCGGTGGCGGCGACGTAGCCGGCGTACACCGGTGTCACGGTCACGTCGTACGACGAACCCGACGGCAGGCTGAGCGAGTACTCACCCGTCTCCGGGTCGGTGTACGTCGACACCGGCGTGCCCGCCACGGTCACCTCGGCGTACAGCGGCCAGCCGTGGCCGGAGCCGTCCGTCACGGTGCCGGAGAGCGTCGCCGACGGTGCCGGCTCGAGCTCGACGTCCTGGACGGTCTCGGCCTCGGCCGGGACCTCCACACCGGTGACCTCCTCCGGCAGGTAGCCGAAGGCGCTGACGCTGACGTCGTAGGTGCCGGCCAGCAGGTTCAGCCGGTAGCCGCCCGAGTTGTCGGTCGTGGTGGAGCGGGCGCTGGTGCCCGTGACCTCGACGTCCGCACCGTCGATCGCGGAGTCGTCCGAGGCGTCGCTGACCGTGCCGCGCAGCACGCCCGAGTCACCGCGGGGAGCGGCCTCGACGGCGGAGTACACGTCGAGGAAGCCCTCGCCGAACACGTTGTTGTCCTCGGCGGTGCCACCGCAGGTCAGGTTCTCCGAGTCGATCGCGGAGCCGTCGAGCAGCGCGCGAGTGCCGTCGATGTCGCCGACGAGCGACGGAGCCGCCTCCCACAGCAGCGCGACGGAGCCCGAGACGTGCGGCGCTGCCATCGAGGTGCCGGTGAACGCGGCGTACCCGTCACCGGGGATGCTCGACCGGACCGCGGTGCCCGGCGCCGAGATGTTGGGCTTGACGTCGTCGCCGACACCCGGCCCGCGGCTCGACGAGGACGCGATCGTGCGGTTGATGGTGTGGTTGCCGGCCGCGTAGGACTGGACGTACTCACCGGGCGCACCGGCGGTGTCGCAGCCCGGTCCCGAGTTGCCGTTGGACCACGACGGGAACATGCCGGCCGCGACCCAGGCGTCCACGAAGCTCTCGTACCAGTCGTCGTCCGGTCCGCCGCCCCACGAGTTGTTGATGATGTTCGGCCGCTTCGACGCGTCGGGGTTCTCCCCGTTCAGGTCGGTCGGGTGCAGCATCCACGTCGCAGCCTCGGTGAGCGCGAACTCGCTGCAGCTGTTGGTCTCGCAGCCCTTGGCGGACATCCAGCGCGCGCCCGGAGCGACGCCGATCTGGTTGTCACCGTCGCTGCCGACCATGGTGCCCATCGTGTGCGTGCCGTGGTCGTTGTTGTCACACGGCTCCGGGTCGCCACAGACCTCGGACGGGTCGAACCAGTTGTAGTTGTGGTCGAAGTTCCCGTTGCCAAGGTTGCCGCGGTACTTGCCGACCAGCGCCGGGTGGGTGTACTCCACGCCGCTGTCGATGCTGCCGACGACGATGCCGTTGCCGTCGACGCCGAAGTCCGCCCACGTCTCGTCGGCACGGATGTCGGCGATGCCCCACTCGACCGCGTTCACCTTGTGCTCCGGCTTGGCGTCGAGCGGTTTCTCCAGCTGCACCGTGGCGGGTGCCTCGATCTCCGAGACCTGAGGGTCGGAGGCCAGCGTGGACGCCAGCGACGAGGTGCCGCTGCGCACCAGGAGCGAGTTGTTGATCGGATAGCTCTTGTAGTCGACGCCCCGCCGCTCCAGGTCGGCGATCACGCCTTCCTGGCTGCGTTCGGCGTTCTTGACGAGGGCCTTCCACACCGCGTCACCGCGCGGACCCCAGCCCTTCACCTTCGAGGCCGCCGTCAGGTCGGCCTTGTCGGCGAAGCGCACGAAGAAGTCCTGCGTGCTGTCCTTGCCGAAGTCGGCGGCCAGCTCGGCGTCGATCTTCTTGTCGGCCCCGCCGCTCCCGTCCGGAGCGGCCAGCGCCGGTGGCCCTGCGGCCAACGCGCCCGAGACCAGCGCCAGAGCGGCGACGACCGCGATGCGTCCGCGGATCGCCCTCCAGCCTCGTGTTGGTTGTCGCGACACCTGATACCTCCCGAGTAATACGGGTGGCGCCCTCACGGGGTCGCGGGACGCCTCCCGCAGCTGAGCCCGCCGGTCATGGCGGGCTGCTCCGACAGTCGTCGGCGCGACGGGCAGCTACCAGGGCGCGAGCCGGGCACTTCTCGGGCAGAACCGGGACCTGGTTGAACGGTCACCAGGTCCAGCGGACTTTACGAGATCGAAATTGGTCTACTTCGTTGCTGTTCGCAACCGGGGCGTGCGATGCTCGGGCCCACCAACGCCGGAGCGGCTGTCCGGCTTGGCAACGGGAGGAACCGTATGTCTCGGGATACGACCGGGCAGCGCCCGGGAATTGTCTTCTGCGTGGGCGTCGAGCCCGACGAGGTCGCCGAGCTGGCCAAGGCGGTCTCGGACCGGACGATGCTGATGACCGCGCCCGACACCATCGACGGTCGCGCAGTGCTCTGCGCCGCCGCCGGTCTGTCACCGCCGCCGCCCCTCGGTTCAGCGCTGGAGCCGGTGCCGGGCGATCCCGACGCCAGCGCGGATCAGGAGATCCGCGTGGGCGCGCTCGGTCTCGACGTCGAGCGGCGGGTGGCCACCTGGGGCGGTCGGACGATCGACCTGCCTGCGCGGGCGTTCGACCTGCTCGTGGTGCTCTCCACCGACCCGGGCCGGACGTGGACGTTCGCGGACCTGACGAGGCGAGTGTGGGACCGCACCTACCTCGGCGACGCCGACGCGGTGATCTCGGCGGTCAAGCGGCTGCGCCGGCGGCTCGCGGCGGTGGCGCCCCAGGTGCACGTGGAGTCGGTGCGCGGGGTCGGCTTCCGGCTGCGGGTCGCGGACGCGCTCGAGCCCGTCGCGATCCCGCGCCCTCGGCTCGGCTGACGTCCGCTAGGCGGACTCGGCCTGCCGCTCCATCTCGAGCACGTGCCGGACCCGCGTGAAGGCGATGACCCGACGCAGCGACGGGCGGCAGCCGCGGAGGACGAGGTGGCGGCCGTCGCGCTCCATCAGCTTGCTGGTCGCGGCGAGCATGTTGAGGCCGTTGACGTCGATCGACTCGACGTCGGTGAGGTCGACGACCACGTCGTCGTACCGGGCTACCAGATCGTGGAGGAGGTCGCGGACCCCCGCGGTGGAGCGGCCGTCGAGACGCCCCGAGAGAACCAGTGTCGCGCCGTCGGTGGTTGCGTCCATCCGATCTCCTGCCCTCCGCGCCGGTCCCCCGTCGACCGGCTCCGTCACCACTATGACGTAGGACACCCCGGAAAGGTTGCCTCCCGTCTCAGATCGCGGTGTGTCGGATGTGACTGGTGTGAAATCAGTCCCGAAGGTCCGGCAATGTCACCCGCGAGACGTCGGCGCCGAGGCTCGACAGCACCTCCGCGAACCGCGGGTAGCCACGGTCGATGTGGTGGGAGTCGGCCACCACGGTGGTGCCGTCGGCCGCCAGCCCGGCCAGCACCAGGGCGGCGCCCGCGCGGATGTCGTGGGCGACGACGGGAGCGCCGGACAGCACCGGCTTGCCGCGCACCACGGCGTGGTGGCCGTCCGTGCGGAGGTCCGCACCGAGCCGGGCCAGCTCCTGGGCGAACATGAAGCGAGCCTCGAAGACGTTCTCGGTGATCATCGCGGTGCCGTCGCTGACCGCGGCGAGCGCCATCGCGAACGGCTGGAGATCGGTCGGGAAGCCCGGGTACGGCAGCGTCACCACGTCGAACGACGTGAGCCGCTTGTCGACCCGGACGCTGAACCCGTCGTCGTCGGCGTCGACG
>NZ_CAMPGZ010000020.1 GCF_946885725.1 uncultured Nocardioides sp. | reverse complement strand
CTTCGCGGCCGTCTTCTTGGCGGGAGCGGCTGGAGCCTTCTTGGCGGCCGGGGCCTTCTTCGCGGGCGCCTTGGTCGCCGGCTGGAGCGGGTCGCCGTGCGGGCGCGGCTCCTCCGAGGGCACCGGCCGCACGGTCGGCGCGGGCGGTGTCGAGGTCTGCGACGTACCCCGGCGCTTCGGGACCCGCGAGGCGACCTGACCGGCGACCTGGCCGACGACGCCCCCGGCGAGGCTGCGGCCCAGCGACGCGGTGCCACGGGCCTGGTCGACGACCTTCTCGGCGGTCCCCTTCGGGTCCTTGATCGCGTCGAGCGCGGTGTCCTTGATCTTCCCCAGCGGGGCGGTCAACGGGTTCTTGCGGGGCACGGACTCCACCTTTCTGCGGTGCTGCTCGAGGCTCTCGATCCAATCACAGGGCCCGGGTACCCCCGGGGCCCCGGGCAACGCCTGGACCGGACCCACCGTGACAAGAGTCGCAGTGGTCACGGAATCGCAACGCTGCTCCAACCCTCCGTGTGCGGGATGGTCACGGAGGCCTGCCACCGCTAGGTTCCTGGGCATGACGGACCCCCTGGTGGTGCTCGAGCACGTCGACAAGTGGTTCGGCGATCTGCACGTCCTTCAGGACATCAACCTCTCGATCGCGCGCGGCGAGGTCGTCGTGGTGATCGGCCCCTCCGGTTCCGGCAAGTCGACGCTGTGCCGCACGATCAACCGGCTCGAGACCATCGACAAGGGGACGATCACGCTCGACGGCAAGCCGCTGCCCTCCGAGGGCAAGGCACTGGCCGCGCACCGTGCCGAGGTCGGCATGGTGTTCCAGTCGTTCAACCTGTTCGCGCACAAGACGATCCTCGAGAACGTGACGCTCGGCCCGATCAAGGTCCGCGGCCTCGACAAGGCCACCGCCGAGGAGAAGGCCCGGGGCCTGCTGGAGCGGGTCGGCGTCGCCAACCAGGCGGACAAGTACCCCGCCCAGCTCTCCGGCGGCCAGCAGCAGCGGGTGGCCATCGCCCGCGCGCTGGCCATGGAGCCCAAGGTGATGCTCTTCGACGAGCCGACCTCCGCGCTCGACCCGGAGATGATCAAGGAGGTGCTCGACGCGATGGTCGACCTCGCCAAGCGAGGCATGACCATGGTTGTCGTCACTCACGAGATGGGCTTCGCTCGCACGGCGGCAGACCGGGTCGTGTTCATGTCCGACGGCCAGATCGTCGAGGAGAACACCCCCAACGAGTTCTTCACCAACCCGCAGTCCGCCCGCGCCCAGGACTTCCTGGGAAAGATCCTCAAGCACTGACGGTGCCGAGGACCCACTGACCACCGTCCCTACGACGCAACACATCTCGGCTCCGGGGGATCTCGGGCCGTCAACAAAGGGAGATAGCAATGCGAATCATGAGGACGCGCGCCGCGGCTCTGGTCGCCGGCGTCGGGCTCGCGCTGAGCCTGGCGGCGTGTGGCGAGGCCGGCAGCGGCGGCGACGAGGGCACCGACGTCGAGGCCGAGGAGGTCGAGGAGGGCAAGTTCGAGGAGGGCTCCCGCATGGCTGAGCTCGCCGAGGCGGGCAAGATCACCGTCGGCGTGCGCTACGACCAGCCCGGCCTGGGCTACAAGGACGCCTCGTCCGACATCCCGACCGGCTTCGACGTCGAGATCGCCAAGCTGCTCGTCGCCGACCTCGGCATCGATCCCGAGGACACCGACGCGGTGACGTGGGAGGAGACGATCTCCGACAACCGGGAGCCGTACCTCCAGGAGGGTCGCGTCGACCTCGTGCTGGCGTCGTACTCCATCACCGACGAGCGTCGTGAGCTGGTCGGCCAGACCGGTCCCTACATGATCACCGGCCAGCAGGTTCTCGTCCGCTCCGACAGCGACATCACGGGCATCGAGGACCTGAAGGGCGAGGAGGTCTGCTCGGTCACCGGCTCGACGTCGATCGAGAACGTCGAGAAGGAGGGCGCGATCCCGGCCCCGGCCGAGACCTACTCGCAGTGCGCCGACGACGTGCTCAACGGCACGGTCGAGGCGATGTCCACCGACGGCTCGATCCTGGCCGGCCTCGCCGCGCAGAACGAGGGCGAGCTGAAGGTCGTCGGCGACGAGTTCTCCGAGGAGCGCATCGGCGTCGGCTACAGCAAGGACTACCCGGAGATGTGCGAGTGGATCAACGGCGTCCTGCAGGAGGCCTTCGAGGACGGCTCGTGGGCCAAGGCCTTCGAGTCAACGCTCGGCAAGGGTGGCGTCGAGACGCCGGAGCCCCCGGAGCTCGACGAGTGCCAGTCCTGATCGGCTGACACGCGCCCGGGGTCGGTCGACGACCGGCCCCGGGCACCTCGCCGGCCGTTCGCCGGCATCCCTGACCATCCCCGAGCGACGAAGGACGGGTGAGCGGTGAGAGTCGTCTTCGACAATGCCGACCTGGTGGCGTGGGCGTTCGCTCACACACTCGCGCTGTTCGTGATCTCCGGCATCCTGTCGCTGATCTTCGGGACCCTGCTGGCGGCGTTCCGCGTCGGCCCGATCGCCGTGCTGGCCAAGGCCGCCGCCATCTACGTCACGGTGGTGCGCAACACCCCGTTGCTGATCGTGTTCGTGTTCTTCCGGATCGCCGGCCCGAAGGTCGGCGTCAACTTCAACTTCGTCGACATCGTGCTCGGCGACCTGCGCATGAACAACGTCTTCGCCGCCTCGATCGCCGCGCTCACGGCGTACACCTCGACGTTCGTCTGCGAGGCCCTGCGATCGGGCGTCAACGCCGTGCCGCTCGGTCAGGCCGAGGCGGCCCGCGCGGTCGGCCTTCCGTTCTCGGGGGCCATGCGCCACGTGATCCTGCCGCAGGCGTTCCGGGCCTCAGTGCCGCCGCTCGCCAGCGTGCAGATCGCGCTGCTGAAGAACACCACCGTCGCGGGCGCCTTCGGTGTCGCCGAGGCGTTCTTCCGGATGCGCGGCTTCACCAACGACTTTCCCGGTGACCGGGTCGGCATCTTCATCACGTTCGCGGCGATCTTCGTCGTCCTCGTCGAGGTCGTGTCCTTCTTCGCCCACCGTCTCGAGCGCCGCTGGAGGGTCGCATGAGCACCAGCGTCCTCTTCGACGCGCCCGGGCCGAGGACGGTCGCCCGGCACCGGATGTACACGGTCATCGCCGTCGTCGCGCTCGTCCTCGTCGCGGCTGTCATCGTCTACCGCCTCTATACGACCGGCCAGCTCGAGTACGACAAGTGGGAGCCGTTCGTCACGCCCGCCTACATGCGGGCCATCCTGGTCGACGGCCTCTGGAAGACGCTGCAGATGGCGTTCCTGTCGGTGATCTTCGCCGTGGTGTTCGGCGTGATCTTCGGCATCGGCAAGCTCTCGATCCACGGCTGGGTCCGCTGGCCGAGCTGGGCCATCGTGGAGTTCTTCCGCGCCGTGCCGGTGCTGCTGCTGATGGTCCTGGTCTTCTACTCGTACGGCGTGAGCCGGGGCGCGTCCGGCGCCTACTGGAGCGTCGTGGTGGCGCTGACCGTCTACAACGGCGCCGTGCTCGCGGAGGTGTTCCGGGCCGGCATCCTCGCCGTACCGAAGGGGCAGGCCGAGGCGGCCTACGCCATCGGCATGCGACGCACCCAGGTCATGAACATCATCCTGCTGCCGCAGGCGGTGAAGATCATGCTGCCGGCGATCATCAGCCAGATGGTGGTCGCGCTCAAGGACACCAGCCTGGGCTACGCCGTCGCCGCGCCCGGCCTCACCGCCGTGGGCAAGCAGATCTACCAGGGCTTCCAGAACCAGGTGCCGACCGCGATCGTGATCGCCGCGATCTACGTCGTCACCAACCTGGCGCTCACCTGGGTCGCGACCTGGGTCCAGCACCGGTTCGTCGGCGAGAAGAAGCAGCTCGAGGTCTCCGCCGTCCCGGCGTCGGCCGAGGCGCCCAAGGTCTGACCGCCGGCTACGGCTCCCCTACGCGCTGGGCCGCTCGGTCACCCACAGCCGGATGACGCCCTCGACCACGACCGTGCCGTCATCGCGGACGCCACGCACGCGGACAGGCACGTCCGGGTCGTCGCCGGACCACTGCGCGTGGTCGGTCTCCGCGACGCAGGTGATGTCGCTGGTCGCCTTCGCGGTGTAGGAGACCTCCATCCCCTTGGGGATCCAGCGCTTGTGCGGCGGGATGCTCACCTCCGCCAGCGCCCCCATCGCGGCCTCCAGCCCGTTGCAGATCGCGATCACGTGCACGGTGCCGATGTGGTTGAGCACCCGGCGCCGCTTGCGCACCACCAGCTCGACGTAGTCCGGGCGGACCTCGACGAACAGGGGCCGCACGCTCGCGAAGTACGGCGCCTTCAGGCTGAACAGCCGGGAGAAGACCCGGTGCCCGAGGGGCAGCCGGGTGGTGCGCGCGTAGAGCCGCAGCACGGGGGACGTCGTCGCCATGAGGGGAGCCTAGATTACCCGTGAGTAACCGGTCGAGGAGGGCCGCGTCGGGGGCCCTTGGGTTCGCTCCGCGCGTCGGTCCGCTCGTGCGCGAGTGGAAAAGACGAGCGCGGAGCGAACCCCGCAGGGCGTCCCGGCTGCGTGAGCGGGACACCTGATTCCCCGTTACCGCATCGTGATGCGGGCGTAGCCGAATGTACGTCGGATCGTCGGGGACGTAAACCCCGGAACACGTTCTGACCTGCGGTTTGACCGACTCTGAAAACAAATCGACCGATGTGCCGGAACCGGCCGGGGTCGCCTCAGCGGGCCACTTCGGTCGCTCGCGACTCGCGGATCACGGTGACCTTGATCTGGCCGGGGTAGGTCAGCTCCTCCTCGAACTGCTTGGCCAGGTCGCGCGCGAGCATCTGCGCCTCGATGTCGTCGACCTCGTCGGGCTTGACCATCACGCGCACGTCGCGACCGGCCTGCATCGCGAACACCCGCTCGACGCCGGGCTTGGAGCCGGCGATCTCCTCGAGCCGGCGAAGCCGCTGGACGTAGACCTCGAGGGACTCCCGCCGCGCGCCCGGCCGGGCCCCGCTGATCGCGTCGGCGGCCTGGGTGAGCACCGCTTCGACCGTGCGCGGCTCGACCTCGTTGTGGTGGGCCTCGATGGCGTGGACGACGTCCTCGGACTCGCCGTAGCGGCGGGCCAGCTCGGCCCCGACGAGGGCGTGGGAGCCCTCGGACTCGTGGGTGAGCGCCTTGCCGATGTCGTGCAGGAACGCACCGCGCACGCACGTGGTCCGGTCCAGCCCGATCTCGTCGGCCAGCAGGCCGGCGGCGTGGGCGGACTCGACCAGGTGCTTGAGCACGTTCTGCCCGTAGGAGGTGCGGTAGCGCAGGCGGCCCATCGTCGCGACCAGCTCGGGGTGGAGGTCCGTGATGCCCACCTCGACGGTGGCGTCCTCCCCCGCCCGGACGCACAGCTTCTCGACGGCCTCGGACTGCCGGGCGTGCACCTCCTCGATGCGGGCGGGGTGGATCCGCCCGTCGGCGAGCAGCTCCTCCAGCGTCAGCCGGGCGACCTCGCGGCGTACCGGGTCGAAGCACGAGAGCAGCACCGTCTCGGGGGTGTCGTCGATCACCACGTTGACCCCGGTGACCTGCTCGAAAGCGCGGATGTTGCGGCCCTCGCGACCGATCACGCGGCCCTTCATGTCGTCCGACGGCAGGTGCACGGCCGCGACGACGGACTCGGTGGTCTGCTCGGAGGCGAGCCGCTGGATCGTGGTGGCGAGCACCTTGCGTGCCTGCGCCTCCGCCTCGGCGACCGCCGCCCGCTCGATGTCCCGGGCCAGGATCGCGGCCGATCGCCGCGCCTCGGCCTCGACCGCGGCCATCAGCTCGGCGCGGGCCTGCTCCGCGGTCAGACCGGCGACCTCCTCGAGCACGCGTCGGCGCTCGGCCTCGAGGTCGCGGACCGCCGCCTGGCGCTCGTCGAGGCGCTGGCGGTCGGCGTCGAGCCGCTGCTCGCGCTCGGCGAGGCGGTGCTCGCGGCGCTCGATGTCCTGGCGCTGCTCGTGCAGGTCCTGGTGCAGCTGGTGCTCGCGCGCAGCCGAGCGCTGCCGGTGCCAGAGGAGGAAGCCGCCGAGACCGACGACCAGGAGGACGACCGCCCCCAGGACCACCACCAGCAGCTCCGTCAGTGTCGCGGTGCCCATTGGTGGCTCCTGTCCACCCGCGTCCGCGCGGGGCACGAGGGACGACGCCGCCATCGCCACGACCGAGACGGTCGGACGGTGGAGCGGACGGGTCGGGTGGTGCTCCGGACCGGGGCGAACCCGGGCGGACTGGGTCGGTCGTCGTGTTCAGTGTGCTCGACCGCCGGTCACCGGGTGCCTCGGCACCCGCAGCCCGACGGCGAGGTGCTGCTTTCCTTCGAATCTAGGTCGGCCCCCGGGGCCGGTCAAGGAAGCTCGTCCACCCCGCCCGTCAGGTCGTCGACGTCGGCGCCGACGGCCTCCAGCTCCTCGCGCACGACCCGGAACGCGACCCCTGCCGGGTAGCCCTTGCGCGCCAGCATCCCGGCGAGCCGGCGCACCGCGACCTGGTGGTCGAGCCGGGCGACGGTGCGCAGCTTGCGGCGCACCAGCACTCGCGCGGCCTCGACCTCGTCGT
Source organism: uncultured Nocardioides sp. (assembly GCF_946885725.1). The sequence continues at coordinate 23,053 of NZ_CAMPGZ010000020.1, read as the reverse complement.
CCGGGTCGACCTCGTCGAGCACCTCGCGCGCGACCTCGTCGTCGACGCCCTTGCGGCGCAGCTCCTGGGCGAGCGCCCGGCGCGCCAGCCCCTTCCCGGCCTGCCGGGACTCGACCCAGGACCGCGCGAACGCCTCGTCGTCGACGAGCCCGACCTCCTCGAACCGGTCGAGCAGGCGGGTGGCCACGTCGTCGGGGACGTTCTTGGACCGCAGCTTGTCGGCGAGCTCGGACCGGCTGCGCGCACGGCCGGTGAGCTGGTCGAGCAGGATCGCCCGGGCCACCGACTCCGGGTCGGCCTCGGGTCCCGCGGCGACCGGGTCGTCGGGCTCCGGTTCGGCGGACGCGGCAGCGTCCGGCCGGGGTGCGCCGCCCAACCAGGCGTCGACCCCGAGCCGGACGTCACCGGACGTCGCGCGCGTCGGACGGTCCTCGGGACGGGTCCGCCGTCGAGTCACAGGAGAACCGTCAGAAGTCGATGCCGGTCGGCTCGACGTTCACCGGCGCGTCCGCGTCGACCTGCGGACCGACGCCGAGCTTCTCGAGGATGCGCTTCTCGATCTCGTTGGCGAGGTCGGGGTTGTCGCGCAGGAACGAGCGGGCGTTCTCCTTGCCCTGGCCGAGCTGGTCGCCCTCGTAGGTGTACCAGGCGCCGGCCTTGCGGATCAGGCCCGCCTCGACGCCGACGTCGATGAGGCCACCCTCGCGGCTGATGCCCTGGCCGTACATGATGTCGAACTCGGCCTGCTTGAACGGCGGGGCCACCTTGTTCTTCACGACCTTGACGCGGGTGCGGTTGCCGACCATGTCGGTGCCGTCCTTGAGCGTCTCGATGCGACGCACGTCGAGGCGCACCGAGGAGTAGAACTTCAGCGCGCGACCACCGGTGGTGGTCTCGGGCGAGCCGAACATGACGCCGATCTTCTCGCGCAGCTGGTTGATGAAGATCGCGGTCGTGCCGGCGCCGTTGAGGGCACCGGTCATCTTGCGCAGCGCCTGGCTCATCAGCCGCGCCTGGAGACCGACGTGGCTGTCGCCCATCTCGCCCTCGATCTCGGCGCGCGGCACGAGCGCGGCCACCGAGTCGATGACGATCAGGTCGAGCGCGCCGGAGCGGATCAGCATGTCGGCGATCTCGAGCGCCTGCTCACCGGAGTCGGGCTGGGAGACCAGCAGCGCGTCGGTGTCGACGCCGAGGGCCTTGGCGTACTCCGGGTCGAGCGCGTGCTCGGCGTCGATGAACGCCACGATGCCGCCCGCGGCCTGGGCGTTGGCCACGGCGTGCAACGCGACCGTCGTCTTGCCGGAGGACTCCGGGCCGTAGATCTCCACCACGCGGCCGCGCGGCAGACCACCGAGGCCCAGCGCCACGTCGAGCGCGATCGCCCCGGTGGGGATCACCTCGAGGGGCGCGCGCGTCTCGTCGCCGAGGCGCATGACCGAGCCCTTGCCGAACTGTCGCTCGATGTTCGCGAGCGCTGCGTCGAGCGCCTTGTCGCGGTCTCCACCAGCCATGTCGTGTCCCGTCTGTGCGGATGTCCGCTTGCCCGCGGACTTGGTCGTCTTCTTCAGTGGTGTCTGCCTTGTCATCGTGTCGGGAACCCTAGGGAGGCCCGCCGACAGTTCTCGACCCCGGCCTTCGGACCTGGGGAAGACGATCCCGTGACCCGGTGTCGCCCACAGGCTAGCCGAACAGGTGTTCGATCGCGGCCAGGTGCCCGGGCGTGTCGCGAGCCGGGTCCAGGCGGCGGCCCAAGCGGCGGTTCAGACGGCGGCGCGGGCTAGAGCAGCGGGCCGGTCATCGAGCGGCCGACGGTACGGCGGGCGAGCTCGGCGGCGGTGGCCACCCCGGTGACGAGCAGCGCGGCGAAGACCGTGAGGGCGACGTACCCGGCGGCGTCCATCACGATCCCGGCGACGACGCCGGCGAGCGCGGCGGTGACGCCCATGCAGAGGTCGGCCGCACCCTGCACGTCGGTGCGCGAGTCGAGCGGCGAGGACTCGCTGAGCAGCGTGGAGGCGGCCACCGTGCACAGCGACCAGCCCAGGCCGAGCAGGAACAGCCCGACCCCGATCGTCCACGAGGCGCCCGGCGGTGACATGCCGGACAACAGCAGCGACAGGAACAGCACGCCGGCCCCGGCCGCGAGCACCGGCGGACGGCCGAACTTGTCGGCGGCCCAGCCCACCACCGGCGCGAGCGCGAACATGCCGAGCACGTGCACCGAGATCACCAGCCCGATGACCTGGAGGTGCGCTCCCCCGTGGTGCATGTGCAGCGGGGTCATCACCATCACGGCGATCATCACGCCGTGCGCGAGCGACAGCGCGGCGACACCGGCGCGTACGGCGGGCCGCTCCCGGACCACCTTGCGCACCCGCCCCCACGACGTACCGGTGACCACCGTGCCCGCGCCCCGGGCCATCGCCGCCTGCCGGGCGACGAGCAGCGGGTCGGGGCGGAGGAAGACCAGGATCACGACGCCCGCGGCGAGGATGCCGACGAATCCGAAGACGAAGGGCCCGGTGAGCCCGGGGATGCCGAGCTGGCGGGCGGCGCGTCCCGCGACCCCGGTGAGGTTCGGGCCGGCGACCGCCCCGATCGTCGTCGCCCAGACGACCAGCGACAGCGCGCGGGCGCGACGTTCGGGCTTGGCGAGGTCGGTCGCGGTGTAGCGGGACTGGTTGTTCGCGGCGGTCGTCGCGCCGAGCATCGCGGCACCGACCAGCAGCAGCGCGAACGACTCGACCACGCCGGCCACCACGGCGAGCGCCGCCCCGACGGCGCCGATCGCGTAGCCCAGGGTGAGGCCGGTACGCCGGCCGCGGCGGCCCATGACGTGCGCGAGGAGGTACGACGCCAGCGCGGCGCCGAGCACCTGACCGGTCTGGGCGAGGCCGGCGAGGCTCTCGGAGCCGGAGAGGTCCTCGGCCAGGATCGAGGCGACCGCGATGCCGATCGTGATGCCCACGCCGCCGAGCGACTGCGCGACGACGAGCACCGACAGCGTCCGACGCTGCACGCGCGCGATCTCGTGGTCCGGCCAGCGGATGCCACCGACGCCGCGAGTGACCCAGCCGGGCAGCGTCATCGCAGGCTCGCCGGGAGCTCGAGCGTCTGCCAGACCGCCCGCCACACCTGCTTGGGCGGCACGCCGGCGTCGAGCGCCTCGGCCACCGTGCGACCGCCGAGCTCGGCCATGACGTGCTGCTCGGACCAGTGCCGCGCGTAGGCGCCCGAGCCGAGCGCCTGCTCCATGCGCTCCCAGAACTCCGTGTGTCGCACGCGTCGAGGGTACGTCGCTGCCGTCATCGGCGGAGGTCCGACGGTCGGTCCCGTCTGAACTCTTGGGCCGCGCGACTGGGAGAATGAGGCCATGGGATCCGAGGTCACCATCCGTCCCGCCGTGGAGTCCGACCTGGTCGGCATCGCCACCATCTACAACCACGAGGTCGCCAACAGCACCGCGACGTTCGACCTCGAGCCGCCGACGCTGGCCTACTGGCACGAGAAGCTCGAGGGCAACCACGAGGGCGACCACCTGCTGGTCGCCGTGGACGCCGACGGCGACGTCGTCGGCTACGCGTACTCCTGGTCCTACCGACCGCGTCCGGCGTACGAGCTCACCCGCGAGACGTCGATCTACCTCGACCCGTCGGTGCGCGGTCAGGGCATCGGCCGCAAGCTCTACCCCGCCCTGCTCGATGCGATGGCGAAGTCCGGCGTGCACACCGCCGTCGCGCTCGTCGCGCTGCCCAACCCCGGCAGCGTCGCACTGCACAAGGCGGTGGGGTTCGAGCACGTCGGCACGATGCGCGAGGTCGGCTACAAGTTCGACCAGTGGATCGACGTGGAGTGGTACCAGAAGATGCTCGGGCCCAGCTGATCTCGGGCTGACCCTTCCGGGCTGACCTGGAACCACTCCCCTGTCGTCGGCGTCCAAGCCGCGTGACCCGACGACCCTTCTCGCTTCCCGCCGTGTCGTTCGTGCTCGCCGTGCTGGCCATGCTGTCGACGGGCTGCGGCTCCGCCACGACGATGGGCGCCACCGGCCGGGGCGAGAACGACGTCCCCGACATCGAGACTCCCCCGCCGGTCGAGATCGCGTACGACGGCGGCTCGGCGTCCCTGCGGCCCTGGACGTTCTGCTACGCCAACGGGTGTGCCGACGGCGTACCGCCGGAGGAGCCGCACTTCGTCGGGAGCCCCACCGAGGTGCGGGTGACCTACCCGCTCGACCGGTGGACGTTCTCGGCCGACTTCACCCCGAGCGGGGAGCGCTGCGGCCGGCACCAGTACGTCGAGCTCGAGCCCGGACCGGACGGCGTCACCGTCGTGCGACCCGTCGGTCCCGCCGGCACGTACGACGTCAACCTCGCGGGCGGGCACGAGGGCGGCGGCGACCTCGTCACGACGTTCCGCTGGGAGACCCCGACCGCCGGCGAGATGCCCGAGCCGACGGCCCGGACTGCCGTGCTCGCGGACCACGACGGCGCACTCGACAGCTACGGCGTCGAGCTCGAGGTCGCCAACCTCGCGGCCACGCCCCAGCAGGCCGAGGCGAGGATCGAGGTCAGCGACGAGACCGGCCGGACCGTCACGCTCGAGCCGCGCCGACAGCGCGGCTGCCTGCCGGAGGGCACCGTGTTCTGGCGCCTCGGCGACCGGGCCGCGCGGGAGGCGACGACGCTGACCGGTGACACGTTCCACTACCGCGTCACCGTCACCCTCGACGGCACCGAGCACCTGGCCACCGCGACCTGGCCCGACGAGGAGATGCCGGACTACGGGCCGTCCGTCGCGCTGGAGTTCAGGCCACCCCTGCCCGCGATGATGCGCTAGCCGGAACCACGGCGGTAGGCGACCACCTCGGGCAGCAGACCGGCCGTCGGCCGCTCGGCGTCGACGACCAGGCAGTCGGTCTCCGGCCGGACGGGCTGCTGCTGCCAGCCGGCGAGGGTCGACTTGCCGACACCGGGAACTCCCGAGAGCTGGACCAGCATGTGCGACCGTCAGTGCAGCAGCAGCTTGCCCAGGCGGCGCGAGACCACCACGAGACCGAGCAGGCCCATCACGAGCAGGTAGCCGACCGAGATCACCGAGGCCCACGACACCGCCCCGGTGGTCAGCTCGCGGCACAGCACGACGCCGCGGTAGAGCGGGGAGATCTCGACGACCCAGCGAATCGCCTCGGGGAACTGCGTGACGGGGAAGAACGTCGCCGAGAACAGGAACAGCGGCATGATGCCGAGCGTGACGAGGTCGAAGTCCTGCCACGACTTCATGAACGTCGTCAGCGCCATGCACACCGCGGAGAACGCGAAGCCGACGAGCAGCGTGGCCGGCACCGCGAGCAGCGCCCACCACGAGCCGACCAGCCCCATCAGCACCATGACCAGAAGAAAGCCGACGGAGTAGATCCCGCCGCGCAGCAGCGCCCACGTGATCTCCCCGCGGGCCACGTCGAACGTCCGCATCGGCGTCGCCAGGACAGCGTCGTACAGCTTCTCGAACTTGAGCTTGAAGAAGATCGAGAACGTCGAGTCGAGAACCGCGCCGTTCATCGCCGAGGCCGCGAGCATGCCGGGCGCCACGAACGCGGCGTAGTCGACGAGCTGCCCGTTGAACTCGAACGGCTTCACGAGCTGGCCGACGCCGATGCCGATCGAGAAGAGGTAGAGCACCGGCTCGAGGAAGCCGGTGAGGAAGAAGACCTTGCTCCGCCGGTGCGCGAGGTAGTTGCGCCACACCAGTCGCCAGGACGGCGACCAGCGCGAGCCGGTGTCACTGCGCGCGACGGTGGAGGTGATGACGGCCATCAGTGCATCAGCCTCCGGGTCAGCCGGCGGACCGACCACCAGTAGCCGACCCCGGCGATGACGGCGAGCACGGCGAGGTTGAGCAGCGCCAATGGCGGGTCGACGGTGCCGAGCGTGAGCATGCGGGTGAGGTTCACGCCATGCCACAGCGGCGAGATCCACGCCAGCCACTCGATCGCGTCGGGCAGGTTGGAGATCGGGAAGAACGCGCCGCTGAACAGGAACAGCGGCATGATCAGCACGCGGAAGATCACCGCGAACGGTGTCGGGTCCTCGAGCCCGGCGCTGTAGCCGTAGAGCGGCGTGCCGAACGCCAGCCCGACCAGGATCTGCACGAAGAACGCGAGCACGACACCGGTCGCCGAGGCGAACAGCCCGAACAGCGAGAGCACGAGCAGGAACGCACCGCACGCCGTCGCCACCCGGAACACCACGAACCCGAGGTGGGCGGTGACGATGTCGGCCGGGGTCAGCGGCGTGGCGACCATGCCGAGGTAGGTCTTGTTCCACTTCACCGCGCCGAGGACGGGGTACATCGTCTCGCCGGCGGCGGTCTGCATGGCGTGGGCGGCGACCAGGCCGGGCGCGATGTAGGCGAGGTACGACGGGGCGCCCTCCAGCGCGGACCCGCCGCTGTCGACCAGGCCGCCGAGCAGCACGCCCATCGCGACGACGTACAGGAACGGCATCAGGAACGAGCTGACGACCGAGGCCCGCCAGGTGCGCTTGTAAACGGTGACCCAGTAGTCGACCTGCCGGCCGAGTCGCTCGACCCGGCTCGGCATCACCTCGAGGGGTGGTGCGGACATCAGTCGACCAGCGTCCGTCCGGTGAGGTGGAGGAAGACGTCCTCGAGCGTCGAGCGGCGGACCAGCACCGCCGCGGGAGTCAGCCCGCGCTCGTGGACGCGTGCCAGCGCCTCCTCGCCGTCGTCGGTGTAGAGCAGCAGCCGGTCGGGCAACACCTCGACGCGCTCGGCCAGGTCGGCGACGCGCTCGGCGAGCGCCTCGTGCTCGCCGACGCCGAACCGCAGCTCGGTGACCTCGCGAGTGGAGTGCTCGCGGATCAGCGACAGCGGCGAGCCCTCGGCGACGATCCGACCCTTGTCCATGACGACGAGCCGGTCGCACAGCTGCTCGGCCTCATCCATGTAGTGGGTGGTGAGGACCAGCGTGACGCCCTGCTGCTTGAGCCGGAACAGCTTGTCCCACAGCACATGGCGGGCCTGCGGGTCGAGGCCGGTGGTCGGCTCGTCGAGCAGGAGCAGGTCGGGCTGGTTGATCAGCGAGCGGGCGATGGTGAGCCGGCGCTTCATGCCGCCGGACAGCTTGTCGACCCGCTCGTCGGCCTTCTCGGTGAGCTGGAAGAACCGCAGCAGCTCGTCGGCCCGCGACGCGCACTCCCGGCGCGGGAGACCGAAGTAGCGGCCGTACACGACGAGGTTGTCGCGGATGCTCAGCTCGGTGTCGAGCGTGTCCTCCTGCGGGCAGACGCCGATCCGCGCACGGATCAGCGGACCCTGCGTCGACGGGTCCATGTCGAGGATGCGCAGCTCACCGGCCGACGGCGGCGAGACCGCGGCCACCATGCGCATCGTGGAGGACTTGCCCGCGCCGTTGGGGCCGAGGAAGCCGAACGACTCGCCGCGGGCCACGTCGAGGTCGATCCCGCGCACCGCCTCGAAGTCGCCGTAGGCCTTGCGCAGCCCGGTCGCCCGGATCAGCGACGGGGGCTGCTCCTTGCGCGTCACGGGCGCCGTCGCGGACGCGGCAGGGTCGGGGTGCGAGACGTGCTGGGACACGGGTTCGACCCTAGACCGGACCAGGGACAGGATCACCCCGATTTGGGCCGGGCACGCAGGTGCGCCCGCTCCCCCTGCTTGCCGAACAGGCTGAGGATCTCGACCGGCTGGGGACCGTCCGCGCTGAACCAGTGCGGCACCCGGGTGTCGAACTCCGCGGCCTCCCCCGGCTTCATCACCAGGTCGTGCTTCCCCAGCACGAGGCGCAGCCGGCCGTCGAGGACGTACATCCACTCGTAGCCCTCGTGAGTCTGCGGATCCGGCTGCTGCGGCCGGCGGGTGCCGGGGATGATCAGCTTGAAGGCCTGGATGCCCCCGGCTCGCCGGGTCAGCGGCAGCATCGTCATGCCGCCCCGCTTGACGGGGCGCAGGTTCACGCGTGGGTCCCCGGTCGGCGGGGCGTCGACCAGCTCGTCCAGCGTCACGCCGTATGCACGGGCCAGCGGCAGCAGCAGCTCCAGCGTCGGCCGCCGGCTGCCCGACTCCAGCCGCGACAGCGTGCTCACGGAGATGCCGGTCTCGGCGGACAGGTCCTTGAGGGTCGTGTCGCGCTGCTGGCGCAGTGCGCGCAGGCGAGGGCCGACGGCGTCGAGGGCAGGACCGAGGTCGTCACTCATGCCTCCACTTTGCCATGCCAGCAAACATGTTTGCTACCTACGTCCACCTGTCGCACCCTTGTGGCCAGGAGGTGGTCGAGGTGACCGAGGAGCTGCGGAACGAGTACGACGTGGTGGTGGTCGGCGGAGGCGCCGCCGGCCTGAACGGGGCGCTGATGCTCGCGCGGGCGCGGCGATCGGTGCTCGTGGTCGACGCGGGCGAGCCGCGCAACGCACCGGCCGAGGCGGTGCACGGCCTGCTCGGGCACGACGGCCGCCCGCCGCGCGAGCTGCTGGCGCTGGGCCGCGACGAGGTCCGCCGGTACGGCGGTCGGGTGGTCGAGGCACGCGTGGAGGCGGCGACGGCGGTAGCGCCCGAGGACGGCGCTCTCGGCTTCGAGGTCACGCTCGACGACGGCCGGTCGGTGCGCGCCCGCCGGCTGCTCGTGACGACCGGCCTGGTCGACGAGCTTCCCGACGTACCGGGGCTGCGGGAGCGGTGGGGGCACGAGGTGCTGCACTGCCCGTACTGCCACGGCTGGGAGGTGCGCGACCGCGCGATCGGTGTCGTCGCGAGCGGCCCGCAGTCGGTGCACCAGGCGCTGCTGTTCACGCAGTGGAGCGGGGACGTCATGTTCTTCACCCACCGCTCCCCCGCGCCGGAAGGTGAGGAGGCGGAGCAGCTCGCGGTCCGCGCCGTGCGGGTCGTCGAGGGGCCGCTGGCGGAGGTCGTCGTCGAGGACGACGCGCTCACCGGGGTGCGGCTCGAGGGCGGCACGGTCGTCGCTCGCGACGCGCTCGTGGTGGCCCCGCGGATGGTGGCTCGCGCCGGCTTCCTCGAGGGCGTCGGCCTGAAGGCGGTCGAGCACCCGTCGGGAGGGGGCGAGCACGTGCCGTCCGTGGACGGCACGGGACGCACCGACGTACCCGGCGTCTGGGTGGCCGGCAACGTCACCGACCTGACCGCCCAGGTGGGCGCCTCCGCGGCGGCCGGGGCGATGGCCGCGGCGCAGATCAACATGGATCTGCTGCTGGAGGATACGCGGCTCGCGCTCGCCGCCCGGCCGGCCTGAGCCCGCTCCGACCGGACCTGTCGGTACCTTCCGGCAGGATGGAGGGATGGTGGACGAGGGCCGACGCGACGACGTGCTGGACGTGTTCAGCGCGCCGACCCGCACGTGGTTCCGGGCCGCCTTCGCCGCGCCTACGCCGGCCCAGGAGGGTGCCTGGCGGGCGGTGGCCGCCGGGCGCAACGCCCTCGTCGTGGCGCCCACCGGGTCCGGCAAGACCCTCTCGGCGTTCCTGTGGTCGCTGGACAAGCTCGCGCGCGAGGAGCCGCCGGCGGACAAGAAGTCCCGCTGCCGGGTGCTCTACGTCTCCCCGCTCAAGGCGCTGGCCGTCGACGTCGAGCGCAACCTGCGGGCGCCGCTGACCGGCATCCGGCACACCGCCGAGCGGCTCGGCGACCCGGTCCCCGACCTCACCGTCGGCGTCCGCTCCGGCGACACCCCGGCGGCCGACCGGCGGCGGATGGCGACCGCGCCGCCGGACATTCTGATCACCACGCCCGAGTCGCTGTTCCTGATGCTCACCAGCCAGGCGCGCGAGACCCTGCGCGGGGTCGAGAGCGTGATCGTCGACGAGGTGCACGCGGTCGCCGGCACCAAGCGCGGCGCCCACCTCGCGCTGTCGCTGGAGCGCCTCGACGAGCTGCTCGAGCGGCCGGCCCAGCGGATCGGGCTGTCCGCGACCGTGCGCCCGATCGACGAGGTCGCCCGGTTCCTCGGCGGGCCCCGCCCGGTCGAGGTCGTCGCGCCCACCTCCACCAAGGAGTGGGACCTCAAGGTGGTCGTGCCGGTCGAGGACATGACCGAGCTCGGTGCCGTGGCCGAGGAGCCCGGCGAGGGCTCCGCCGCGGCCGCCGACCGGCGCGGCTCGATCTGGCCGCACGTCGAGGAGCGGGTCGTCGACCTGGTCCAGCAGCACCGGTCGACGATCGTGTTCGCCAACTCCCGCCGCCTGGCCGAGCGGCTCACCGCCCGGCTCAACGAGATCGCCACCGAGCGCGCCGAGATGGCGCTCGAGCAGGACCCGCGACCGCCGGCCGAGATCATGGCGCAGTCCGGCGCGAGTCGCGGCGCCGACACCGTCATCGCGCGGGCCCACCACGGCTCGGTCTCCAAGGAGCAGCGGGCGCTCATCGAGGACGACCTCAAGCGCGGCCGGCTGCCCTGTGTGGTCGCCACCTCCAGCCTCGAGCTCGGCATCGACATGGGCGCGGTCGACCTCGTGGTGCAGATCGAGAGCCCGCCGTCGGTCGCCTCCGCCCTCCAGCGCGTCGGCCGCGCCGGCCACCAGGTCGGCGAGGTCTCGCGGGGAGTGCTGCTGCCCAAGCACCGCAGCGACCTCGTGCACACCGCCGTCTCCGTGGAGCGCATGCGGGCCGGCGCGATCGAGTCGCTGCGCGTGCCCGCCAACCCGCTCGACGTACTCGCGCAGCAGACCGTCGCGGCCACCGCCGTCGACGACTGGGACGCCGACGAGCTCTACACGTTGGTACGACGGGCCGCCCCGTTCGCCACGCTCCCCCGGTCGGCGTTCGACGCCACGCTCGACCTGCTCAGCGGGCGCTACCCCTCCGACGAGTTCGCCGAGCTGCGCCCCCGCATCGTGTGGGACCGGGTCACCGGCACCCTCAGCGGACGCCCCGGCGCCCAGCGGCTGGCGGTCACCAGCGGCGGCACCATCCCCGACCGCGGCCTGTTCGGGGTCTTCCTCGTCGGCGAGAAGGCCTCTCGCGTCGGCGAGCTCGACGAGGAGATGGTCTACGAGTCCCGCGTCGGCGACGTGTTCGCGCTCGGGGCGACCTCGTGGCGGATCGAGGACATCACCCACGACCGGGTGCTGGTCTCTCCCGCTCCCGGCCAGCCCGGCCGGCTGCCGTTCTGGAAGGGCGACCAGCTCGGCCGCCCCGCCGAGCTCGGCGGCGCGATCGGTGCGTTCACCCGCGAGCTTTCCGCGCTGCCGGCCGACGAGGCCGTGGCGCGCTGCCGCGAGGCCGGCCTCGACGAGTGGGCGGCCGACAACCTGGTCGCGTTCCTCAGCGAGCAGCGCGAGTCCACCAACGCGCTGCCGACCGACCGCACCGTGCTCGTCGAGCGGTTCCGCGACGAGCTCGGCGACTGGCGCCTCGTCGTGCACTCGCCGTACGGCGCGCAGGTCCACGCGCCGTGGGCGCTGGCGATCGGCACCCGGCTCCGCGAGCGCTACGGCATCGACGCGCAGGCGCTGCCCGGCGACGACGGGATCGTGCTGCGCATCCCCGAGACCGACCAGGAGCCGCCGGGCGCCGACGTGATCGTCTTCGAGCCCGACGAGATCGAGGACATCGTCACCACCGAGGTCGGCGGGTCCGCGCTCTTCGCCTCGCGGTTCCGCGAGTGCGCCGCCCGCGCGCTGCTGCTCCCCCGCCGCGACCCCGGCCGCCGGTCCCCGCTGTGGCAGCAGCGGCAGCGCAGCGCTCAGCTGCTCGAGGTGGCGTCGAAGTACCCGTCCTTCCCGATCGTCCTCGAGGCCGTGCGCGAGTGCCTGCAGGACGTCTACGACGTGCCGGCGCTGACCGGGCTGATGCGCGACCTCGCCGCCCGCCGGATCCGGACCGTCGAGGTGGCGACGACCCAGCCGTCGCCGTTCGCGCGCAGCCTGCTGTTCGGTTACGTCGCGGCGTTCATGTACGAAGGCGACAACCCCATCGCCGAGCGCCGGGCCGCCGCGCTCAGCCTCGACCAGGGCCTGCTCGCGGAGCTGCTGGGCCGGGCCGAGCTGCGCGAGCTGCTCGACCCCGACTCGCTGGCCGAGCTCGAGCGCGAGCTGCAGCGGCTGACCGACGAGCGCAAGGCGCGCGACGCCGAGGGCGTCGCCGACCTGCTGCGTCTGCTCGGCCCGCTGACGACTGCCGAGGTGGCCGAGCGTGCCACGCAGGACCCCGCCGGCTGGCTGGAGATGCTGCGCGACGCCCGCCGCGTCGTCCAGGTGCGGATGGGCGGCGAGGAGCGCTGGGCCGCGGTCGAGGACGTCGGCCGGCTGCGAGACGGCCTCGGCGTCCCGGTGCCGCCGGGCACGCCCGAGGTGTTCACCGAGCCGGTCGAGGACCCGTTGGCCGACCTCGTCGGCCGCTACGCCCGCACGCACGGGCCGTTCACCGTCACCGACGTGGCCGGGCGGCTGGGTCTCGGTGTGGCGGTGGTGACCCAGACGCTCAACCGGCTGGCCTCGCGCGGCCGTGTGCTCGAGGGCGAGTTCCGGCCCGCCGGGTCGGGCGCGGAGTGGTGCGACGCCGACGTGCTCCGCCGGCTGCGCCGACGCTCGCTCGCCGCGCTGCGCAAGGAGGTCGAGCCGGTCGAGCCGTCGACCCTGGGCCGCTTCCTGCCGGTGTGGCAGAACGTCATCGGCGCCTCCGGCTCCAGCCGCTCGTCCCGCGGGCAGCTGCGCGGGATCGACGGGGTGCTCACCGTCGTCGACCAGCTCGCCGGCTGCGCCGTACCCGCCTCGGCGCTGGAGCCGCTCGTGCTCGGCAGCCGCGTCGTCGACTACCACCCGTCGATGCTCGACGAGCTCACCGCGACCGGCGAGGTGCTCTGGGCCGGTCACGGCAGCCTGCCCGGCACCGACGGCTGGGTGTCGCTGCACCTCGCCGACTCGGCGCACCTGACCCTGCCCGACCCCGAGGAGCTCGTCGCCGACCTCGAGTCGACTCCACTGCACGAGGCGATCCAGCTCGCGCTGACCGGCGGCGGCGCGTACTTCTTCCGGCAGCTGTCCAACTCGGTCGGCACGGTCATGGGCGAAGCTGTCGACGACCGGGTGCTCGAGGCCGCGTTGTGGGACCTGGTCTGGTCGGGACGGCTCAGCAACGACACGCTCGCGCCCGTTCGGGCGCTGGTCTCGGGTGGTCGCACCGCACACCGCACCCGGCGGCCACCGCCGCGGACGCGCACGTCGAGCCGGCCGCGCCGGCCCGACCTGCCCTCGCGCACCGGCCCGCCGACCACGGCCGGCCGCTGGTCGCTGCTGCCCGAGATCGAGGCAGACGCGACCCGCCGCGCGCACGCCGCAGCAGAGGGCTTGCTGGAGCGGCACGGCGTGGTGACCCGCGGCGCGGTGATGAGCGAGCGGGTGCCGGGCGGGTTCGCCGGCGTCTACAAGGTGCTGTCGGCGTTCGAGGAGTCGGGCCGCTGCCGGCGCGGCTACTTCGTCGGCTCGCTCGGCGCGGCGCAGTTCGGCGTCCCGGGCGCCGTCGACCGGCTCCGGTCGTTCTCACGCGAGCTCTCCGGCGCGGAGTCCGGCGCCGACGACCCGGGCGGCGACACCAAGCACACCGCGGTCGCGCTGGCCGCGACCGACCCGGCCAACCCCTACGGCGCCGCGCTGCCCTGGCCCGACCGGGCCGCGCCGCCGGGGGCCGAGGGCGCGGACGGCGACGACGGCGCCGCTGCGGTCACGCCCGGATCCGGGCACCGGCCGGGCCGCAAGGCCGGCGCCATGGTGGTGCTCGTCGACGGCGAGCTCGCGGTCTACGTCGAGCGCGGCGGCAAGACCCTGCTGACCTTCACCGAGGACCCCGAGCTGCTCGGCTCCGGCCTGGGCGCGCTGGCCTCGGCGGTCCGCGCGGGCGCACTGGGCCGGCTCACCGTCGAGCGCGCCGACGGCGCCAGCATCCTGGCCGGCAGCGAGCGGGCCGGCACGCTGCGCCGGGCTCTCGAGGACGCCGGCTTCGTGGTCACCCCGCGAGGGCTCCGGCTGCGCGGGACGGGCTGAGCGTGCCCGAGGGAGACACCGTCTGGCGGACCGCCAAGCACCTGCACCAGGCCCTGTCCGGACACGTGCTGACGCGGACCGACTTCCGTGTGCCCGCCTACGCGACGCTCGACCTCTCGGGGCAGCCGGTGGTCGAGACGATCTCGCGCGGCAAGCACCTGCTCACCAGGATCGGCGACAGCCACACGCTGCACACCCACCTGAAGATGGAGGGCTCCTGGCACCTCTACAAGCCGGGCAGCCGGTGGCGACGTCCGGCCCACGAGGCGCGCGTGGTCCTCGAGACCGAGCCGTGGACCGGGGTCGGCTTCGCCCTCGGCATCGTCGACGTGCTGCCTCGCGAGGCCGAGGACCAGGCCGTCGGTCACCTGGGACCCGACCTGCTCGGGCCCGACTGGGATCCCGAGGAGGCGGTACGCCGCATCTTGGCGCAGCCCGACCGCACCATCGCGGACGCGATCCTCGACCAGCGCAACCTCGCCGGCATCGGCAACCTCTACAAGTCCGAGCTGTGCTTCCTGGCCGGGGTGCACCCGTGGCGCACGGTGGCCGACGCGGCAACCCTCACGTCGCTCGACCGGCTGGTGCGCCGCGCGCACGCGGTGCTCGAGGCCAACAAGGACCGGGTGGAGCAGACCACCACCGGCGACACCCGCAAGGGCCGGCAGACCTGGGTGTACCGCCGCGACAAGCAGCCCTGCCGCCGCTGCGGCACCCGGATCCGCGTCGACATGCTCGGCCGCGAGGGCCAGGAGCGGGCGACGTACTGGTGCCCGCGCTGCCAGCCCGAAACCTAAGTTCCCCGCCGACCCGGCCCGAACCTCCCGCACCAACCCGCCGACCCGGCGCGTGCCGCCCTCACGACTGTGGCGAGTCGGCGCGTCTTGCCCCTGGCCCTGTGGAGGGATGGGCGAGACGAGCCGACTCGGCCGTGCGGTGAGGACAACATGCGCCGACTCGGCGAGAAGCTCTGCCAGGGTCAGGCGGCGGAGGCGACCACGTCGCCGGAGCGCGGGCCGGAGCCCGGCTCGCCAGCACCGCGGGTCTCGAGCGAGCTGGTGTCGATGCCGGACTCGATCGACTCGAGCTGCATCGCGAGGGCGGCTTCCTCGAGGGCGACGGCGTCGCTGACCTCGGAGAGCACCTCGGAGAGGGGTACGTCGAGGGCCGCGCACAACGACGCAAGCAGCTCGGAGGACGCTTCCTTCTGGCCGCGCTCGATCTCGGAGATGTAGCCCAGGCTCACGCGAGCCTCGGCGGAGACCTCGCGAAGCGTGCGCCCTTGCCGCATCCGCTGCGAGCGGAGCACCTCACCGAGCAGGCGTCGGAAGAGGACCATGTTCTGCTCCTTCGCTGCTTGGTGGGTGGTCGTTCGGTAGCCGGCTGTGCAGTCCGGTTACGTGTAGGCCAACGCTACCGGCTCGGGAAAACTTCCCGGGCGGCAACGCCGACAAACGTCGGCCCTCGGCTGGATCAGCCCGGTCAGCCCGGTTCGGTCAGCTCCACCTGGTCCGGTGCGGCGCCGCGCTGGAGCTGGTTCAGCACGGCCTCGACCGCCTCGCGGACCGCGGCGGCGCGGATCGTGGGCCGGTCGCCGTCGAGCTGCAGCTCGTGGTTGGTGGTGCCGGCCGGTCCGGCGATCCCGACGTACACCCGGCCGACGGGCTTGCCCTCCTGGGTGGTCGGCCCGGCGACGCCGGTGGTGCTGACGCCCCAGTCGGTGCCGAGCAGCTCGCGGACGCCCTCGGCCATGGCCTCCGCGCACGGCGCCGAGACGACCCCGTGCTCCTCGACGACCGACTCCGGCACCTTCAGCAGGTCGGTCTTGACGCGGGTGGCGTAGGAGACCACCCCGCCGATGAACGTCTCGCTGGCACCGGGGGCGGCGGACAGCGCGTCGGCGACGGCTCCTCCGGTGATCGACTCGGCGCAGGCGATGGTCTGGCCCCGGCGCACGAGCTCGGCGTGGACGTGGGCTCCCAGGTCGGTCATCACGCCGGGCAGAGTACCCACGGCGTGCGCCGGTACGCCGTACCGACCGATGGGTAGGTTCGGGAGCATGCCGCTGCCGATCGAGGACTACGCCGTGGTGGGCGACACGGGCACGGCCGCGCTCATCGGCCGGGACGGCTCCGTCGACTGGCTGTGCCTGCCCCGGTTCGACTCCCCCGCGTGCTTCGCGGCGTTGCTGGGCGACGAGACGCACGGCCGCTGGCTGATCGGGCCGAAGGACGAGTACACCTGCGAGCGTCGCTACATCGGCCACTCGGCGGTGCTGGAGACGACGTACACGACGCCGACCGGCAAGGTGAAGGTCGTCGACGCGATGCCGATCAACGACGGCCGCGCCGACCTGGTGCGGCAGGTCATCGGGCTCCAGGGCACGGTGACGATGCGGCACGAGTGGCGGGTCCGCTTCGAGTACGGCCGGATCCGGCCGTGGGTGCACCGCGCCGACAGCCACGGGCACCAGGTGATCAACGCGGTGGCCGGGCCGGACCGGCTGATCCTGCGGGGCAGCCGGCTGCCGCACGCCGGCGACCACGTGCACGTCGACGAGTTCGACGTCGCCGCGGGGCAGGAGGAGTTCTTCACCACGACCTGGGTGCCCTCGCACCACGCGATGCCGCGGCCGCTGGAGATCACCGGCCGGCTCACGCACACCCAGGAGGCGAGCGAGCGGTGGGCGGCGCGGTGCTCGTACCACGGCCCCTACCGCGAGGCGGTGCTGCGCTCGCTGCTCACGCTGCGGCTGTTGACGCACGGGGGCACCGGCGGCATCGTGGCCGCGCCGACGACGTCGCTGCCGGAGGACTTCGGCGGTGAGCGCAACTGGGACTACCGCTACTGCTGGCTGCGTGACGCCGCGCTCACGCTGGAGGCGTTCCTGGCCTGCGGCTACCGCGACGAGGCCCGGCTCTGGCGGGACTGGCTGCTCCGGGCGGTCGCGGGTGACCCGGCCGACCTGCAGGTGATGTACAAGGTCGACGGCGGCCGGGACATGCCCGAGCGCGAGCTCGACCACCTGCCCGGGTACGCCGGCTCGCGGCCGGTCCGGATCGGCAACGCCGCCGTGCACCAGAAGCAGACCGACGTGCTCGGCGAGGTGATGGCGGCGCTGCAGCAGGCCCGCGAGGTCGGCCTCGAAGAGAGCGACGACTCCTGGGCGCTGCAGCGGGCGCTCGTCGACGACCTCGCCGAGCACTGGGACGAGCCCGACCACGGCCTGTGGGAGGTGCGCGGTCCGAGGCGGCACTTCGTCCACTCGCGCGTCATGGTCTGGGTCGCGTTCGACCGGGCCGTTCGCGCGGTCGAGGAGCACGGCCTACCGGGTCCGGTCGACAAGTGGCGCGACCTGCGCGACAAGGTGCGCGCGGAGGTGCTGTCCCAGGGGTACGACGAGAAGCGCGGCACGTTCACGCAGGCCTACGACACCGACGCGGTCGACGCCGCCCTGCTGGTGATCCCGACGGTCGGCTTCCTCCCGGGCGACGACCCGCGGGTGCTCGGCACGATCAAGGCGGTCGAGGAGGACCTGGTCGAGCACGGTTTCGTGCTGCGCTACCGCACCGAGACCGGCGTCGACGGCCTGCGCGGCGACGAGCACCCGTTCCTGGCCTGCTCGTTCTGGCTGGTGTCCGCGTACGCCGAGGCCGGTCGGGTGGACGAAGCGCGGGAGCTGATGGACCGGCTGCTGGCGGTCCGCAACGACCTCGGCCTGCTTCCCGAGGAGTACGACCCGGTCAACCGGCGGTTCGCCGGCAACTTCCCGCAGGCCTTCTCGCACCTCGCGCTGGTGAGCGCGGCGATCAAGCTGGAGCGGGCCGCCGGCTGACCCGGCGACCCGCTCCCCTGCTGCTCCTGGCCCAGGACGACGTCAGGGCTTGCCCACGACGTCGACCGTCACGGTGGTGCTCGCCTCCTCCGACGTACCGCGGGAGTAACGGACGATGAGCTCCTGACGGCCACGCGAGGTGAACGGCTCGATCGAGACGCGCACCGGGCTGCCGGTGACCAACGCCGTGCCGACGACCTCGCCGTCGCGGAGGACGGTGACGGTGCCGTCGGTCGCCTCGGCGCCGTCAGCCCGTGTCACGTCGACCACCACCGTGGCCGGCTTCCGGGTCTTCGGCTTCTTCGGCGTGACCGTCGCGGACAGCTCGGTGTCGACGAGGTCGAGCCCGACCAGGACCGGGTCGTGGTCGGAGGCGCGGAACCGGTCGGGGGCGTAGATCGCGTCGATCGGGCCTGGCTTGAACGACGTGTCGTAGTCGAGCACGTCAGGCTCGTCGGCGTTGATGTGCCACTCGGCGGCGCCGGTGACCTGCCCGGCGAGCGACGAGCTGGCCAGGCCGTGGTCGAGGTAGCCGACCATGCCGTCGAACACGTAGCTGTAGGCCCGCTCGCCGCCGAACCGCTTGACCTGGTCCTCGTAGCCGCCGGTCTCGAACGCCCGGATCGGGTCCTCGTGGTCGTAGGAGTTCATGTCGCCGATGAGCAGCCGGTCCGGGTCGCCGCTGCCGGTCGGGTCGGACGCCAGGTGGTCCACGATCGCCTGTGCGGCGGCGGTGCGGGTCAGGTTGCAGTTGCCCTGGCCGTCGCCGGTGTCGGGGTCGCCGACGTCGTTGCAGTCCGAGCCCTTGGACTTCAGGTGGTTGACCGAGACCGTGAACCGCTCTGACGGCGCGCCGTCGGCCGGCACGGTGTCGAACGTCTGGGTCAGCATCGGCCGGTTCTTGGTGTCGTCGAACCGGGGGTCGTCGCTGGAGTCCAGTACGTCGAAGTCACCCGCCGGCGTCACCGCGCCCGGCTTGTAGAGGAAGCCGAGCCGGATCGCGTCCGTGCCGATCACGCCGGTGTCGATGTAGTCGTAGGTCCCCTCGCCGAGCAGGTCGTTGAGTCCGGCGGCGAGGTCGGCGGCCGGCTCCACCCCGCGGGAGTTCTCCATCTCCATGAGGCCGACGACGTCGGCGTCGAGCCCGGCGATGGCGGCGACGATCTTGGCGCGCTGCCGCTGCAGCTCGTTGGCGTCGTTGGCGCCACGGCAGTCCTGGTTCAGCTCGGGTCCGCACTTGTTGCTGCCCGCGTCGAGCGTGAGGAAGTAGTTCAGGACGTTGAAGCTCGCGACCTGCACGTCGCCGCCCACCTCGGGGCGGGACTCCGGCCGCTCGTTGACGGCCTCGTAGTCGCCGTACGACGTGGGCTGGAGGCGGTAGGTGCCGAACGCCTCGTCCAGCACGCCGCTGATGCCGGTGACGGTGTCGCCGCCGCGGAACCGGTTGGTCAGGCTGAACGGCTCGCCGTTGCCCGGGTGCGGGAGCACCGACGGGTTCTGCTGCGTGGAGCGATCGTCGACGACGATCTGCCGCAGCTCGTTCTCGGCGAGCAGCGCCTGCGCCTCGGGACCGGGGTCGACGACGGCCGTCGGGGTGAACAGCCGGCTCTCGCCGTGGCGCGGCTCCGCCAGCACGACCTCGCCGAACCGGTCGTAGTCGAAGTACTCGCTGATCACCAGCGTCTCGGGCAGCGTCACACGCATGCCCTCGACGCTCTCGAGACTCGTCGCGCTCGCGAGCGGGAACGTGACGTCGACCGGGGTGACGTTCTCCTCGGCCGCGCCGCAGTCGAGCACGGACGTCACGCCGGACAGCTGGGTCTTGCCGCCGAACTCGGCGACGTTGCCGGTCACCCGGACCACGTGGCCCTCTGGCGGAGCGGCCGCGCCGGACCGGAAGACGAACAGACCCTCGGAGGTCTGCGCGTCGTCGTCCTGGTCCGCGGCCTCCTCCTGGATCCAGAAACCGCCGAGCATCGCCGAGGTGACGACGCCCTCGATCGTCCGGGTGCCCCCGAAGGCGGGGTCGAACGTCGCGCCGGTGCCCTGGATGTCGTGGATCGCGGTGGCCGCGGTGCCGCAGTCCTCGGTCGGGTCGGGCTCCGGGTCGGTGTCGTCCTCACCGAACGTCTGCCCGTTGTTGGTGGCGCCCGGCGTCGCCACGGCAGGTGCCGCCCAGGTGAAGTCGCCGTAGGTCGTGCCCGTGCCGGTGAGCTGGAGCGACTGGCCGACATCCGACGGGGTCTCGGCGACGCCAATGTCGGTGCTGGTCAGGCCGTCGGCCGCGCCGCCGATTGCGGTCATCGTGCCCTCGTAACTGAGGAACTGGCGCACGTCACCGCCGGGCTCCACCAGGGCAAGGCCGTCGGGCCCGCCGTTCTGGATCCCGTCGCGCGGGTAGTCCAGTGCCACGGTGCCGTACTCCCCTGCGGCGCCTGGGATGATCCCGCTCAGGGTGCGCGTGTTGTACGCGGCACCATTGCCGCCGTTGTAGAGCACGACCTGCCAGCCCGCGAGGTCGGTGCCGGCCGGACCGGCCACCTCGATGAACTCCCCGGTGTCGGTGCCGACGTTGTCGTAGTGCAGCTCGTTGACGAAGACCGTCGAGTCGTTGGCCGGGACGGCCGAGGCCGGCGCGGCGACTGCCAGCGGTGCCGCGGCGAGCGCGGCGGCGGTGAACAGGGCGAGAGCGTGCGTCGTTGCACGCGTGGGTCGAGCCACAGGGGGTCCCCTCCCGAGATAGGCGATGGCCCACCATAAGTGGACGAAGCCGTCTCGGCGAGTAGCGGAAGGTAACGAGTTGGCGAAGCCGCCGGCGTGACATACGGCGCAAAGGGGAGGTTCGCGCCGGGGGCCGAAAGGGACGAATGCGCAGACATCCCCGTTGTCCCGCGCGAGCCGTACGACGCGCCTAGCGTGCGCGTATCAGGACGTCCGTCGGACGTCCGTCACCAACGGGGGCTCTCATGGTCCACCCCATCCCGCGGCTCGCGACCATCACGACGCTGGTCGCCGCCGTCACCACCACCCTCGCGGTCGCCGGCACCGGCGTCGCGCACGCCCAGGAGCTGTCGTACGCCGACAACGCCTCCGACGTCCACGCCTTCCAGCCCGACGGCTCGACCGTGCTCGTCGGCGACGTGGTCAACACCGACGTCACGTCGACCACCGTCGACCACCGCAACAAGCGGGTGAAGGCGACGTTCCGCTACACCGACCTCGATCGCACCGGTCAGGCATTCGTGGCGCTGCTCCACCTGCGCACCTCGGACGGCAAGCGCTTCAACCTGCCCGTGGTGGCAGGCCCGGCGTCCTGGCGCGGTGAGGCCGCGCTGGAGACCTGGAACGGCAAGGAGCTCGACTGCGGATCGTTGCGGCACTCGATCAACTACGACGCCGACGTCATGAAGGTCTCACTGGACCGCGAGTGCCTCAAGGAGCCGCGCTGGGTGCAGGTGGCGCTGGAGGCCGCGTCGATCCACGACGACCCGAACCTGGTGTACATCGACGACGCCCAGCACCCCGACGTACCCGACGTCGGCACCTGGTCGCGCAAGATCCGCAAGGGCTGACCGGAACCCCGACTCGTCCGCAACGCCTCCGCGTGCACCGGACGCAGTTCTGCGGACGAATCGGGGTTACGGACGGATCGGGGTTGTCGCCTCGCGGTGCTGGCGACGGGCGTCGCGGAAGAACTCGTAGCCCGACCAGATCGTCATCGCGACGGCGGCGGCCATGAGGACGGCGGCGACGTACCAGAGGATCTGGCCGGGTACGTCGAGCGGGGGCTCGAGGATCAGCAGCGGCAGGATGAAGCCGCAGAGCGCGACGGTCTGCAGGACCGTCTTGAGCTTGCCGGACTTGTTCGCGGCGAGCACGACGTGCTTCATGATCGACAGCCGGAGAAGCGTGACGCTCCACTCGCGCAGCAGCACGACGATGGTCACCCACCACCACAGCTCGCCGATCAGCGACAGCCCGACGAACGCCATGCCGGTGAGCGCCTTGTCGGCGATCGGGTCGGCGATCTTGCCGAAGTTGGTGATCAGGTTGTGCTTGCGGGCGATGTCGCCGTCGACCTTGTCGGTGATCATCGCGGCGAGGAAGATCGCGAACGCGACGATCCGCCACGTGACGGACTCGCCGCCGTCGACGAGCAGCGCCCAGCCGAAGAACGGCACCATCAGGATGCGCAGCGTGGTCAGGGCGTTGGGGACGTTCCAGTTGGTCGTGCCGTGGCCCGGCTCGGGGGTCGACATCGGGCTCACGCCTCCCGTGCGATCAGGTCGACCCCGTCGGAGTCGACGACCACCGCGCGCACGAGGTCACCGACATCCGCCTCGGTGTCGGTCAGGTACGTGCAGCCGTCGACCTCGGGCCCCTGGTGCGCGGCCCGGCCGACCACCTCGCCGGCCTCGCCGGCCTCGAGGGACTCGACGGACTCGACGAGCACCTCGACGGTCTCACCGACGCGCTCCTGCGCGCGCTGCGCGGTGAGCTCCTCGACCAGGCGGATCACGTGCTCGGTGCGCTCGCGCACCTCGTCCTCGTCGTGCTTGCCGTCGTACGTCGCGGCCTCGGTGCCGTCCTCGTCGGAGTAGCCGAAGACGCCGACGACGTCCATGCGCGCGGCGACCAGGAAGTCGCACAGTGTCTGCAGGTCGTCCTCGGTCTCGCCGGGGAAGCCGACGATCACGTTGGAGCGGACGCCCGCGAGCGGCGCCTGCTGCCGCACCTGGTCGAGCAGTGCGAGGAAGCTGTCGGGGTCGCCGAAGCGGCGCATCCGCCGGAGCACGGCGGCGGAGGCGTGCTGGAAGGACAGGTCGAAGTACGGCGTGACGCCGGGCGTGCTCGCGATCGCCGTGACCAGCCCGGCGCGGGTCTCGGCCGGCTGCAGGTAGGACACGCGCACCCGCTCGACGCCGTCGACGGCGGCCAGCTCGGGCAGCATCGTCTCGAGCAGCCGCAGGTCGCCGAGGTCCTTGCCGTAGGAGGTGGAGTTCTCGCTGACCAGGAACAGCTCCTTGACGCCCTGCTGCGCGAGCCAGCGCGCCTCCCCGAGCACATCGGAGGGGCGGCGCGACACGAACGAGCCGCGGAACGACGGGATCGCGCAGAAGGAGCAGCGCCGGTCGCAGCCGCTGGCCAGCTTGAGCGGCGCGGTCGGGCCGCCGTCGAGGCGGCG
>NZ_CAMPGZ010000019.1 GCF_946885725.1 uncultured Nocardioides sp. | reverse complement strand
CGCCGTACGGCGTTCCTCCGCATCAGCTCGGCGAGTCCGATCGGCGATCGGCCGCTGAGCCGGCGCACGTCGTCGGTCACGTCGGCCAGCTCGCCGCGGGCGATCGCGGTGTAGGTGCTCACCCACGCCTCGACCTGCCAGTCGGGCGCGCCGTACTTCGCCCGGGAGGCGTAGGCCTCCTCGAGCGTCTCCTCGACGTACCGGTACTCCTCGCCGGTCTCGCGCGTCATGATCGCGGCCGCCTCGCGGAGGCTGAGCGCCTCCGGCCCCGTCAGTGAGTACGTCGCGCCGGTGTGGGCGCCGGGGTCGAGCAGCACCGCGTGCAGCGAGGCGGCGATGTCGTCGAGGCTGACCGCCGCGACGCGCCCGTCGCCCGCCGGACCACGTAACACCCGGTCCTCGCCGGCGAAGTACGGGAGGAAGTCGAGGTAGAGGTTGTCGCGCACCATCGTCCACTGCATGCCGGAGGCCTTGAGGTGCTCCTCGGTGTGGAAGTGGTCGCGCGCCAGCGTGAACGTCGCGTCGGGCGCCGCGCCGTAGAACGACGTGTAGACGACGTGCCGCACGCCGGCGGCGGCGACGGCGTCGACGAACGTGCGGTGCAGGGCGAGCCGGTTCTCGTCCTCCGACGCCGAGACCATCCAGACCACGTCGAGACCGCGGCAGGCCGCCTCGACCGAGGCGCCGTCGCCGTACGACATCTCCGCCACGGTGGTGCCGGGCAGGTCCGGCGCGCGGGAGGGGTCGCGCAGCAGCAGCCGCTGCTCTACCCCGGACTCCGCGAGGAGCCGCGCGACACGGCCACCGAGCCGTCCCGTCGAGCCGGTGACGCCGAGCGCGGTCATCGGCCCTCCTGCTGCCGCACCCGTCCGGCGCACAGCGCCAGGTAGCCGAGGAAGCCGACCGCCAGCGCGACGACGACGCCGACGTTGGCGAACGCCCAGGTGCCCTCCTTGCCGCCGAGCCCGAACGGGCCGAGCAGGTAGCCCTGCCACGACAGCCAGGACGCGTAGGTGTTGGTCACCAGGCCCCAGCCCAGCACGCTCGCGACGACGAGCAGCCCGACGGCGGTGAGGTTGGCCGAGCCGTAGAGGCCGCCGGCGTCGAACAGCGCGTCGGGGTCGTAGTCGCGCTTCCGCAGCAGCAGGTCAGCGAGGAAGATGCCGCACCACGCGGCGAGCGGTACGCCGAGGGTGATCAGGAACCCCTGGAACGGGCCGAGGAAGTCGGCGGCGAACCAGATCACGTAGATGGAGCCGAGGATCATCAGCACGCCGTCGAGACCGGCTGCGACCCAGCGCGGCACGCGCACCCCGATCGCCAGCAGTGACAGGCCGGACGAGTAGATGTCGAGCACCGCGCCGGAGACCAGCCCGGCGACGGCGACGAGGAAGAACGGCACCAGGAACCAGTCCGGCACGATCGTGGTCAGCGCACCCACCGGGTCGGTGAACATGGCCTCGGTGAGCTCGGGGTCGGACGCGCACAGCAGCAGGCCGTAGACGATCAGCACGCACACCGGCAACGCGGCGCCCGTCGTCGTCCAGCCCGCGATGCCGCGGCTCGACGCGCTGCGGGGGAGGTAGCGCGAGTAGTCGGCGGCGCAGTTGGTCCAGCCGATGCCGAAGCCGGTGAACACCAGCAGCGTCGCGCCGATCCACGCGGTCGCGCCGCCGCTGCCGGCCTCGGTCGCGGCGGCGAGGTCGATCTCGTCGACGGTCAGCGCCATGAACACCAACGTCGCGGCGATGGTCGCGATCGTCAGCCACTTCTGCAGCCGCATGATCGCGGAGAAGCCGAGGATGCCGGCGGCCACCACGACGGCCACCACGCCGAGGAACGCGACGATCTTGGTGGCGTTGCCGCCGCCCCAGCCCAGCCGGGTGAACACCGTCGACGACGCGAACGTCGCGATCGCGACCAGCGCGGTCTCCCAGCCGACCAGCAGCAGGTAGGACACGATGCCCGGCACGACGTTGCCGCGCACGCCGTACGGCGCCCGCGAGAGCGTCAGCGTGGGGGCGGAGCCGCGCTTCCCGGCGATCGCGGTGAGCCCGACGAGCAGGAACGACGCGATCGCGCCGATCAGGCCGGCGACCACGCCCTGCCACAGCGAGATCCCGAAGCTGAGCACGTAGGCGCCCCAGGACATGCCGAGGATCGAGATGTTGCTGGCAGCCCATGGCCAGAACAGGTCGAACGGCTTGCCGTGCCGCTCCGACTCGTCGATGACGTTGATGCCGTTGGCCTCGACCCCGAGGGGCGTGCCGGCGGCCGGCTTCTCGACCTGGGTGCTGCTCATGCGCGTACGCCCTTCCTGACCAGTTCCACCAGCAGCGGTCCGAGCCGGGCCGCGGTGCGCTCGGCGACCGCGACCACCTCGCTCGGGTCGATGCCCTCGCTTGCCGTGCCCGGGCCTTCGATCGCGGTCACCGTGGAGAGCCCGAGCACCTCCATGCCCCACTCTCGCGCGGCGATCGCCTCCGGCACCGTCGACATGCCCAGCATGTCCGCCCCCACGCGCCGCAGCCACTCCGCCTCGGCCCAGGTCTCGTAGTGCGGCCCGCGCAGCCACGCGTAGACGCCCTCGTCGAGCGACGGGTCGAGACCGCGCGCCAGCTCGCGCAGGCGGGGCGACCAGGCGTCGGTGAGGTCCACGAACGTCGCGCCCTCCAGCGGCGAGGTGCCGGTGAGGTTGAGGTGGTCCGCGACGAGCACCGCCTGGCCCAGCGACCAGTCGCGGCGCAGGCTGCCGTTGGCATTGGTGAGCAGCGCCGTACCCGCCCCGCACTCGCCGGCGGCCCGCACGAGCCGGACGACCGGCGCCAGGCCGGGCCCCTCGTAGAGGTGCGTGCGGCCGAGCGCCACCAGCACGGTGGTCCCGTCCACGTCGTGCACCCGCGCCTCGTCGAGGTGCCCCTCGGCCGTCGGGGCCAGGACGCCTGGGATCGCGGAGAGCGGGAACCGGACCTCCGGCGTGCCGAACGCGTCCGCCGCGGGGTGCCACCCGCTGCCCAGCACCACCAGCGCGTCCAGCCGGTCTCGACCGGTCAGCGCTGTGAGATCCGCCCGCACGGGCGCAGCCTACGATCGAAAGACGGACGAAAGGGGTACGAGACGACGGTGATCGCGGACAGGTACCGCCTCGAGCGGGAAGTCGGTCGTGGCGGCATGGGCGCGGTCTGGCTCGCCGAGGACGACCTGCTGGGGCGCCCCGTCGCGCTCAAGCGGGTCGGACACCTCCCCGGCTCCGGCGTCGAGGGCAGCGACGCCGCCCGCGCCGAGCGCGAGGCGCAGATGGCGGCGCGGCTCAGTCACCCGCACGTCGTCGCGGTCTACAACTTCGTCGAGGAGGCCGGCGAGCGCTGGCTGGTGATGGAGTACGTCGACGGCGAGACGCTCGCGTCGTACGTACGGCGTCGTGGGCGGCTCACCCCCGAGCAGGCGGCGCCGCTGCTCCGGCAGTGCGCCGACGCGCTGGCCGCCGCGCACGCCGCCGGCATCATCCACCGCGACGTGAAGCCCTCCAACGTGATGGTCGACCGGCACGGGCAGGCCAAGCTCACCGACTTCGGGATCGCCAAGCTCGGCGCCGACCCGTCGATCACGCAGACCGGCCTGCTCAGCGGGTCGCCGGCGTACCTCGCCCCCGAGGTCGCCGCGGGCAACGGCGCGACGGCCGCGTCGGACGTGTGGTCGCTGGGCGCGACGGCGTTCCACCTGCTGTCCGGGCGGCCGCCGTACGACATCGGGGAGAACGTGCTCGGCGGGCTCTACCGGATCGTCAACGAGGAGCCGCCGCGGCTGCCCGACGCGGGGATCCTCGCGCCGATGCTCGAGGCGACGATGACCAAGGACCCCGAGCAGCGCTGGTCCATGGCGCAGGTGCGCGACTTCCTGGCCGACCCGCAGCCGGTGCCGGTCGCCCTGGCCCCGACTCCGGAGGACGACCGGCAGCACGAGCCGCGCAGCCGTCGCGGGCTGCTCATGGCCCTCGTGGCGGCCGCCATCGTCGCGGTGCTGGGCATGGTGGTGCTCCTCGCGTGGCCGTCGGATGAGGAGCCCGCGTCGGCGCCGACGGACGGGGCTTCCTCGGCCGAGTCGCAGGAGCCGTCGCAGGAGCCGTCCGAACAACCGTCCGAGTCGCCGAGCGCGAGCGAGGAGCCGACGCCGACAGCGGAGGGGATCGACCAGTTCATCCGCGGGTACGTCGCCGCGGTGTCCACCGACCCGCGCCGCTCGTGGACGATGCTGACGCCGAAGTTCCAGCGGGAGAGCGGCGGCTGGCCGACGTACCGCGACTTCTGGGCCGGCAAGACCAACGGGCAGGTGCTGCGGGTGCAGCCCGACCCGGAGAACCTGTCGGTGACCTACTGGGTGAAGTTCGACGACTTCGGCGACGGCAGCCGGCCGACCGTGCTCGACCTGGAGTTCGACGACGGCACCTACCGCATCGACGGCGAGCGCACCGAGGGTTTCGTGCCGGCGGGCTGACCCGGGCCGACCCGGTCGGTCAGCCGGCTCGGGTGATCGACACCGCCAGCGCGGCCAGGTGCTCGAGCCGGGCGAGCTCGGAGTCGAGGACCTCGGGGCCGCCGCGACGGCCGAAGATCACCATCTCGTCCGGGTCGTTGAGCGGGGCGCCGGCGAGCAGCACCGACTCCAGGTGCTGCCACTCGTCGGGCAGCGGCAGGCGGGCCGCGTGCGGCCGCGGGAACCAGCCGGCGTCGCCGGCGACCAGGTCGGGCGCGGTGTACGTCGAGTGCAGCACCTTGGGGCCGGCGTCGGTGTTGCGCAGCCGCATCGCCCAGTCCGCGCGGAACGTGATCGGCAGCAGGTCCACGAGCTCGTCGCAGGCCGTCGCCGGGCTCTGGGTGAGCGACTCGACGGCCTCGAGGTCGAGGAACAGGTTGCCGCCGGCGGCGTACCGCGAGATCCACACGACGCGCACCCCGTCGAGGGTGTTGCAGGCCGAGACGATCGAGTCGGGCATCACGCCGTGGGCGGTCTCGAGCAGGACGTCGTCGACGGCGGTGCCGTCGGCACGGTGCTCGACGATCTCGATGGCCTCGATGTCGCCGCCGGCCTCACCGATGGCGGTCGCGACCCGCCCCAGCGAGCCCGGGACGTCGGGCAGCTCGACGCGCAGCAGGAACGGCACGGCGTCAGCTCCTTCCCAGCACGAAGGCGTCTCCCGTGGTCACGTGACCCGGGCGGACGACGTCGGCGTCGACCCCGAAGTACGGCTCTCGGTCCGTTTGACCATAGCCGGACAAGGCGCGCAGGACCGGCAGGTCCGCACGTGCCGAGACGGGGTCGAGGTCGACGACCGCGCAGCGTGGTACGGCGCCGCGGATCCGC
The DNA here is from genome assembly GCF_946885725.1 of uncultured Nocardioides sp. Next base: position 24,772 of record NZ_CAMPGZ010000019.1, on the reverse strand, counting down.
AGCACGGCGTCGCCGACCGTGATTTCGCGGCCGGCCCAGGTCGTCTCGCGACCGCGCCGCTCGTCGCCGGAGTCGACCACGAACGTCGGGCGGAACCGCTCCCCCGCGACCGGCGCGCCGACCCGGGCAGAGAGGGCGTGCAGTGAGGACGTCAGCACGATGCTGACCCCGCCGCCGAACACGACGCCGGCGGGCTCGAGGACCCGGGCCAGGGCGACCTGCTCCCCCGTCACGCGCGCGTAGAAGTCCGCCCACGGGCCGTCCAGCAGCTCGACCTCCACCTGGCGGCCCCAGTAGTCGACCTTCCGGGCCTCCCCGGTGCCCGGCAGCGTCCCCGTCACGGTGGCGCCGTCGAGCTCGACCGTGAGCCGGTCGCCGGTCAGGGCCGGCGCGGTGCGCAGCAGCTCGGGGTGCCGGACCGTGCGCAGCACCCGGTCGGTCGCCGGGTCGACCAGGCAGAGCACCCGGTCACCGACCGCGCCGTGTGGGCCGAGCTCGACGTCCGGGCGCGCGACGTGGCGGCCGCCCTTCACGGGCGTGAGGCCGATCCGGATCACGCGCACGCGGCGACCCTCTCACGGCAGGGTTACGCGGACGTTTCCCCTCGCACGGCCCGGCCGACCGCGAACGTCTCCACCACCTCGTAGCGCGGCCGCTTGCGCGGCCCCTCGCCCAGGTGCGACTCGACCAGCGTCCAGGTGTCGGCGGGCCAGACCGGCCCGTTGTACGCGTCGAGCACGCGCAGCCACTTCGTCGCCTCGATCGGGTGGCCGGTGCGCGCGAGCGTCACGTGCGGGTGGAAGCGGCCGCCGTCCTCGCCGGCCCCCGACTTGGCACCCGCCGCCCTCGCGCCGGTGGCCATCCGCCGTACCTCCTCCGTGGCGACGTCACCTCCGGCGTCGACGCCGGCCCACACGATCTTGGCCCGGGCCGGGTTGGGGAACGCACCGCCGCCGGCGATGGCGAGGTCGACGGGGGTACGGCGGGTCGCGGCGCGCCCGAGCCGCTCGACGAGGTCGTCGAGGTGGCGGTCGTGCACGTCGCCGAAGAACGCGAGCGTCACGTGCCACTGCTCCGGCGCCGTCCAGCGCAGCTCCGCACCGGCCTCCTGACGCGGGGCGAGGAACTCCTCGAGATCCTCGATCGCGTCGTCGGGCGGGACGAGGGCGACGAACATCCTCATCCCGCCAGATTAGAGAGGTCAGACGAGGTGGTGCTCGAAGGCGTAGGCGGCCGCGGCGGTGCGGGAGGAGACCGCGAGCTTCCCGAAGATGTTGGACAGGTGCCGGGCGACGGTCTTCTCGCTGAGCACCAGGGTCGTCGCGATGTCGGCGTTGCTGCGGCCGGCAGCGACCAGCCGGAGCACCTCGACCTCGCGGGCGGTGAGGCCGCCGGGAAGGTTCTCCGTCGTCGTCTCGGGCACGGCATCGACCGGTTCCGCGGGGACGCCGAGCGCCTCGAACGCCGCCCGTGCGGCCGCCAGCTCGACGTCGGCGGAGGCCTGGTCGCCGAGCGCGAGGTAGGCGCGGCCGACGAGGGCGCGGCAGCGGGCGACCTCGTACGGCGCGCGCAGGCCGGCCCAGACGGACTGGCTGCGCCGCAGCGGCGGCAGCGCGGCCGCGGCGTCGCCGGTGGCGATCGCGACCTCGGCCACGGCCTGACCCGCCCAGCCGACCAGGCCCGGGCAGCCGAACCGCCCGGCGAACGCGTCGAGCTCCTGGGCGGCCGCCGCAGCGTCGGCCAGAGCGTCCGCGGCGAGGAGCACGGCGACCGCGGCGGGGAGCAGCCTTGCGCGGCGCACCTCGGGGACCGGCTCGGCGAGCAGCCGCCGTACCGTCCCGGCCGCCTCGTCGACCCGCCCCTGCCGGAGCCGCAGCAGCGCGCGGCCGGGCTGCGGGTCGTGGCCGTACTCGTCGGCCGCGGCGTAGGACCGCTCCGCCCCGTCGAGGTCGCCCATCGTGAGCAGCACGTCGCCGCGCTCGACCATGGCCAGCCCGGCCGGGCCTGGCGAGTTGGCCGCGAGGTAACGGCGCTCGGCCCGGTCCAGCTCCTCGACCGCGTCGGCGAAGGCGCCGCGGAGCCGCATGATCTGGGCCCGGTGCACGGCGCACTGGCCGGTGAACAGCACCAGGTCGGGCTGCGTCTCGCACCAGGCGTGCAGCGCCTCGGTCCACTCGGCGGCGCGGGCGAAGTCCGCGACCTCCTGGCACCCCTCGATCATCGTGCAGTAGACCTCGCCGGCGAAGTTCGGCGTGAGCTCCCCGGTCGTGACGGCCACCATCGCCTCGTCCAGCAGCCGCAGCCCGCCCGGGACGTCCCCGCCGTACATCAGCATCCGGCCCTGGGCGACGAGCCCGAGCGCGACGAGGTCGGCGTCGCCGTACCGCCGGCCGTAGTCCGTGATCGCCTCCGCGTGGCCGAGCACGTCTCCGAACCTGCCCTCGCCCAGGGCCGCGAACATCTGCCGCGCCCGGAGGTAGCCGCGCTCCACCACGTCGCCGTGGACGTCCTCGAGCAGGCGTTCAGCCCTGGCCGCCCAGCCCCCGGCGACCGCGCCCTCGCCGGCCTGGCCGAGCACCATCGACAGCCAGAACCCGCAGCGCACCGCCTCGAGCACCTCGCCCGCGGTCACGTGCGCCTGGTACGCCCGCTGCATCGCCAGCACCGCGTCGTTACGTCGCCCGAGCAGGTGCGCGGCGGTGGCGAGCCGGGCGAAGTCGTCCGCGCCGAGGTCCGCCGGCGCGACGTCGTTCAGCACGTCGTACGCCGCCAGCCAGTCGCGCCGCTCGTAGGCCTCCCGAGCCTGCCGGAGCCCGTCCACCACGCCCATCGCGAACCCCTCTCGCTCGGAGGGTAGACCCGCCGGGGCGCCGCCGCCCCCTCATGTAAAGCGGAGTTATTGCGACTAGGCAGCACGCTCGGCGCGCTCGAAGCCTCGGTAACTCCGCTTTACATGAGTTCCGCGGCCCGCGATCCGGCGCGCCACGTGCTCGGCGTCCCGCCCCGCCCCCATCACGAGCATCGAGCTGAACGCGAACTGGAAGCACAGGCCGCAGAAGTACAGCCCGGGGACGGACTCGACGACGCCGCGGTACTCGTCGGGCCAGCCGTCGTCGCGGAGGGCCGGCAGGTCGATCCAGCCGAAGGTCTGCTTGAAGCCGGTGCACCAGACCACGGTCCGCGCGTCGACGACGGTCCCGTCGTCGAGCAGCGGCAGGCCGCCGCGGGTGCCGACGACGCGGACGGTCCGGCGGTCGACGCCGTCCTTCTCCAGGTCCTCCGGCATCACCCGCAGATTCGGCCCGCCGTGCTCCCGCTCCTCCACCATCGCCTTGCGCCCCATCGGCGTGCGCCGGGTGAGCACGTGCCGGAACGCGAAGAACACGATCGGCACCATCACGTGCGCCACGTGCGGCGAGTCGATCCGGAACGGCAGCTTGCCGGTGTCCCGCCCGGCCAGCACGATCGCGTGCGTCGGCGCGAGGTCGTGCGCGATGTCGGCGCCGGAGTGCGAGGCGCCGACGACAAGGACCCGGCCGTCGGGGAGGTCCGACGGGCGCCGGTACTCGCTCGAGTGCAGCTGGTGGATCGACGGGTCGAGGTCGGCGGCGAAGCCCGGGACGTACGGCGTCCGCCCGAACGTCCCGGTCGCCACCACGACGTTGTCGCAGGTAATCGTGTCCGCGCCGACCGAGGCGACGAAGCCGCCGCCCGGCCGGGCCGCGAGCCGGTCGACCCGCGTCGACATCCGCACCGGCAGCTCGTGGTGCAGCGCGTACTGCTCCAGGTAGTCGCCGACCTCGTTCTTGCCCGGGTAGTGCCAGGGCGGCGCCGGGAACGGCAGCCCCGGGAGCCCGTCGTACTTCGCGGGCGAGTAGAGCCGCAGCGAGTCCCACTGGCAGCGCCAGTTGTCGCCCACGCGCTCGTTGCCGTCGACCACCAGGACGGGGCGGCCGCGGCGCTGCAGGTGGTAGGCCGTCGCGAGCCCGGCCTGGCCGGCTCCGACGACGAGCGTCTCGATGTGCTGACTGGTCATGCCGCGAACCTAGGAATCGCGACAGGGCGCCCGCATCGGACGTGATACCCATCCCCCGGAGCGGCCCGTGGGTGATCCTGCCCATTCCCGGTTGTAACGCGACGGACGGGTCGCGGCGTCCTAGAGTCGAGGGGCCCGCACCCGCGGAATCCCCGCGCGACGTGACGAGGGAGGGGCATGCACGACGACGTGGAGTTCGCCGACTTCGTGCACGCCACCGGCACGCAGCTCTTCCGGACCGCCCTCCTGCTCTGCGGCGACCACCACCTCGCCGAGGACCTCACGCAGACGACGTACGCCAAGGTCTTCGCCAAGTGGCCGAAGGTGCGCCGCGCGGACAGCCCCGCCGCCTACGCCCGCACCATGCTGCTCAACACGTTCCTCTCGCACCGCCGCCTGCGGCGCAGCTCGGAACGCCCCGCGGACGACCTGCCGGAGGGGCGGTACGACGACCGCGACCCGAGCGAGCGGCTCGACCTGCTGCGCGCGCTCGGGACGCTCGGCAAGACCGACCGGGCGGTGCTGGTGCTGCGGTACTGGGAGGACCGCAGCGTCGAGGAGACCGCCGGCGCGCTCGGGATGTCCGTGGGCGCGGTCCGCACCCGCAGCAGCCGGGCGCTGGCCAAGCTCCGCGCCCGTCTCGAACCCGACCTGGTGCCGGCGGCGGCACCGCAGCCCGGAAAGGAGCACGCCAGGTGATCGACGAGCGCACCCTGCCCGACCATCTCGACGCCGCGGTCGCCGGCGTCACGCCCGACCTGCACCGCATCGCCGCCGGCGCCGAGCGCCGGGGCCGGCGACTGCGACTCCGCCGTCGTGTCGCGGCTCTCGCCACGACCTGTGCCGTCACGGCCGCCGTGGTGGGCGGCGTCGGCTGGCTGTCGTCCGAGACCATCCGCGGCACCGCCCCCAGGCCCGACCCGGCGGTGACGCCGACACCGAAGGCCACGCTGGGCGCCGACGTGCCGCAGCCCGCCACCGGCCGCGCGACCGTCGCCGCCCTCGCCGAGCTGCTCCAGCGCGGCGGCCCGGGCACGGCGTCGGACTTCGCTGGCGACCACACCCGGCCCGGGGCGCTGGCGCGAGGCCGGCAGCTGGTGACGGTCGGCAGCCTGCGCTGGACGCCCCCGGGTGCGGAGGCCTCCGTCCCGGTGCGGGTCGAGGTGCAGGACGGCTGGGGCCGCGGCCACGCGGCAGAGTTCAGCTGCGCCGACCCCGCGCGGATGAGCTGCACGGTCCGCCAGCAGGGCCGCCGGGTCGTCGTGTCCTACGAGCTGCACAACGGCGCCGCGGTCGACCGGTACGTCGACGTCTGGTCGCCCGAGCGCGGGCTGCGCGTCCAGGTCGCCACGAGCAACGCCCGAGGCATCGGCACGGATCCGACGGTCGTCCTCGACCAGCCGCCGCTCACCGCCGCCGAGCTGCGGGCGATCGCGCTCGACCCGGTGTGGGGTCCGACGATCCCGCAGCGGTACGTCGCCGCCGGGCAGGACCTGCCGTCGTACGACGGCTGACCAGGCCGGCCTGGGCTCAGTCCGGCACGTAGTCCATCGTGTCCGGGTCGCCGCCGGTGCGCTCGTTCCGGTTGAGCCCCGTGAGGTCGGCCATGTCGTCGTCGGTGAGCTCGAAGTCGAACAGCGCGAAGTTCTCCTCGACCCGGCTGCGCGTCACCGACTTCGGGAACACGATGTCGCCGCGCTGGATGTGCCAGCGCAGCGTCACCTGGGCCGGGGTCCGCCCGAGCCGCTCCGCGATCTTCACGATGGTCGGGTCGGCGAGCACCTTGCCCTGGGCGATCGGCGACCAGGCCTCGGTCGCGATGCCGTGCTCGGCGTTGTAGGCCCGCACCTCGTCGTTGGTGAAGTAGGGGTGCACCTCGATCTGGTTGACGGCGGGCGTCACGTCGGACTCCTGCTCGAGCCGACGCAGGTGTGCGACCTGGAAGTTCGAGACGCCGATCGCGCGCACCCGCCCGTCGGCGTAGATCTCCTCCAGCGCCTTCCAGGCGACCACGTAGTCGCGCAGGGTCGGCAGCGGCCAGTGGATCAGCACCAGGTCGAGCTGGTCGAAGCCGAGCTCCTTCAGCGACTGGTCGTACGACGCGAGGATGTCGTCGCGGGTCCAGTGCTTGTTGCTGATCTTGCTGGTGACGAAGACGTCCTCGCGGGCCAGCCCGGAGTCGCGCACGGCCTCGCCGACGCCGCGCTCATTGCCGTACATCTGCGCGGTGTCGATGTGCCGGTAGCCGACCTCGAGCGCCGTCAGCGTGGCGTCGCGGGTCTCCTCCGGCGGCACCTGGAAGACGCCGAAGCCGAGCTGCGGGATCTCGACGCCGTTGTTCAGGGTCACGTTCGGGACGGTGGGCATGACGCTCCTCTGCGTGGACTTCTGGATGACTGTGGCTACTCCGCCAACCCCTACCCCCGGTCCGGTTGTTCCAGACGTGCCCATCACGTGACCGGACGTGTCTAGGGGTCGGTTCCGTGGGTACGTCGCCGCCATGTCGATGACCTGGAGCCGCCTGATGTCCGCCGCCACGCTCGGGTACGGCGGGTACGCCCTCGCCGAGCCGCGCCACCTCGGCCGCTACCTGACGAGCAACGAGCCGGAGCAGGCGACCTTCGACGTGCTGGCCACGACGTACGGCGCCAGGGACACGGCGATCGGCGCGCTGGGCCTGTTCGGGCGCTCGGAGGGTGTCGTCACCGGCGCGATGCTGGCGCGGATCGCGTTCGACGTCGCCGACGGGCTGATCCTGTCGCAGCACGCCGAGGACGACGAGACCCGGCAGCGGGTGCTGGCGATCACGTTCGGCTGGGCGACCCTCAACACGCTCGCGCTGCTGCGTGACCGCCGGGTCGTCAAGAAGAAGGCACGGAAGGCCGTGACCGCCTAGCTCGCCGCAGGCGCGTCGGGGACGACGTCGGTCGCGGTCGGGGTGACCGTGCCGCCGAAGTACATCTGCGCGATGTCCTCGTCCTCGAGGATCGCCTTCGCGTCGCGCTGCGTGACCACCCGGCCCGACTCCATGACGATGCCGTCGGTGGCCATCCGCATGCCGAACCGGACGTTCTGCTCCACGAGCAGGATGGTCTTGCCGCTCTCCTTCATCAGCATCACCGACTCGTAGACCGTCTGCAGCGCCTTCGGGTCCAGGCCCAACGACGGCTCGTCGAGCAGCAGCAGCACGGGATCGAGCATCAGCGACCGGGCGAACTCCACCATCCGGCGCTGGCCGCCGGACAGGTTGCCGGCGCTGTCGTGGCTGCGGTCCGCGACGATCGGGAACAGCTCGGCGACCTGGTCGTAGCGCTTGCGCACCAGCGCCCGGTCGCGGCGGATGATGTAGGCGCCCATCAGCACGTTCTCGCGCACGGTCATGTTGGGAAACAGCGCGTTGGCCTGCGGCACCTGCGAGACGCCCTTGTGCAGGATCGCTGCGGCGTCGAGCCGGTCGAGCCGGTCGCCGAACAGGTGCACCTCGCCGAGCCGCGGGGTGAGCAGACCACTCACGGTGCGCAGCACGGTCGACTTGCCGGCGCCGTTGGGCCCGACGATGCAGGCGACGGAACCCTTCTCGACGTGGATGTCGACGCCCTGGAGCACGTCGCCGCCGCCGTACCCGGCGACCACGCCCTGGAGGGTCAGCATCACGACACCGCCTTCGTCTTGTCGGTGGGGGTCTCGAGCTGGAAGTCGTCGCCGAGGTAGGCGTCGATGACGGCCGGGTCGTGCTGGATCTGCTCCGGTGTGCCGGAGGCCATCGTGCGGCCGCGGGCGAGCACGTGGATCGGGTCGCACAGCCCGAGCACGAACGGCATGTTGTGCTCGACGATCAGGAACGTCTTCCCGTAGGAGTTCAGCTCCCGGATCATCTCGCCCATCCGCTCGATCAGCACCGGGTTGATGCCGCCGGCCGGCTCGTCGAGGAGCACGAGCTTGGGGTCGAGCATGAGGATCTGGGCGAGCTCGACCATCTTCTGCTGGCCGTAGGACAGCGCGTGCGCCTTCTGGTCGCGGAACGCGCGCATGCCGACGTACTCCAACAGCTCCTCGGCCGCCGCGGCCTCCTTGCCGCTGACCGCGATCCGGCCGAGCTGGCCGACCGAGAACGACCGCTGTACGGCGACGACGTTCTCGAGCACCGTCATCTCGCCGAAGAGCCGGGTGATCTGGAAGGTGCGGCCGAGGCCGGCGTGCGCGCGCTTCCACGGCGGCTTGCCGTCGAGGCGCTGACCGTCGAAGACGATCTCGCCGCTGTCGGCGCGGATCGTGTCGGTGAGCAGGTTGAACACCGTGGTCTTGCCCGAGCCGTTGGGCCCGATCAGCCCGGTGATCGAGCCCTCGGGCACGGTGAACGAGCAGTCGTCGACCGCCTTGAGGCCGCCGAAGTGCTTGGTCAGGCCGCGCACTTCGAGCAGCGGCCGGTCGGGCAGCTGCGACCGGTCGACGACCTGCACCCGGTCGGTGATCGAGGCGAGGCTGCCGCCGGTGCCGATGCGCTGGCCGACGAGGCCGGCCTTGCCGCGGGTGCGGCGGTGCTCGAGGAACGACTCGATCGCCGGCAGCAGGCCCTTGGGCAGGAAGATCACCGTGAGGACCAGCAGGCCGCCGAACAGGAACAGCCGGGCGTTGCCGCCGCCCCACTGGTTGTTGGCGATCTCGTTGAGCGGCTCGATCAGGAACGCGCCGACGACCGGGCCCCACAGCGTGGCCTTGCCGCCGATCAGCAACGAGAGCACCACCTGCACGCTGATCAGGATCGAGAACATGCCGCGCGGGTCGATGAAGGTCAGGTAGTAGCCGTAGACCGCGCCGGCCATGCCGACGAAGATCGTGCTGGCGACGAACGCGATGATCTTCTCGGTCGGCAGGGCGATGCCGATCGTCGCGGCCTTGGTCTCGTCCTCGCGGATCGCGATGAGACCCATGCCGAGCTTGGTGCGGCGGATCCACCAGGTCATCAGCAGCTGCAGCGCGAGGATGCCGACGAGCGCGTAGTAGAAGGGCCAGTTGATGAACTCGCGGTCCCACGTCGGCAGCGGCAGCGTCAGGCCCGCCGTGCCGTTGGTCAGCGACACCCAGTTGACCGCGATCACCTGGACCAGGAACAGGAACGCCACGGTGATGATCACGAACGACGGACCGCGCGAGCGCAGCGACACGAAGCCGAGCACGAGCGCGACGGCGGCCGCGGTGACACCCGCGACCGGCACCCACAGCCATGGGTTGGTGTCAGGGAACCGCGTGGCCAGCACGCCGATCGTGTAGCCGCCGAGGCCGATGAACGCGCCCTGGCCCAGAGACACGTAGCCGGCGAAGCCGGTGATGATGTTCAGCCCACTGGCGCCCACGGCGAACACCAGCGAGAGGATCACCATGTTCTGGTAGTAGGCGTCGTCGTTGATCAGCGGGTACGCCAGCAGGAGGACGGCACCGAGGGCGGCGAGGACGCGGCCGATCAGCAGCGGCGAGGTCCAGCGGGACGCCGAGCTCGAGGCGGGCGCGGGGCTCGCGGCAGCGGCGGCGTTCATCGGGCGATCATGCGGGGAGCGCGTCCTCACGGAGTCGGGAGCCGAGCAGGCCCTGCGGGCGGATGAGCAGCACGACGAAGACGATGGCGTAGGGCACTGCGGTCGCCCAGGACGGCGAGACGTACGCCGCGGTCATGGTCTCGGCGACGCCGAAGATCAGCGCGCCGAGGACCGCGCCGTTGAGGCTGCCCATGCCGCCGAGCACCACGATCGCGAGCAGCCGGGCGATCCACTGGTAGTGGGCGCCCGGGACGAACGGGTAGAGGATCCCGGTGAGGGCCCCGCCGGCGCCGGCGGCCGCGATGCCGATCGCGAACACCAGCGCCGCCACCGAGCCGATCTTGATGCCGATCAGCTCGGCCCCGGCCGGGTTCACCGCGCTCGCACGGATCGCCCGGCCGAGCCAGGTCTTCGTCAGAACCACCCAGAGCACCGCCAGGACCAGAACCGCGACCAGACCGCCGTACACCTGCGCCTTGGGCAGGAACAGGTTGCCGACCGTGAACGACTCGTTGCCGTACGGCGGGCGGATGGCGGTCGAGTTGTTCCCCCAGATCGTGCCCATCGCGGCCTCGACCACGAGCGCGATGCCGAAGGTCAGCAGGACCGTCGAGGCCATCGGCGCCGTGCGGATCGGGGCCACGAAGAGCTTGTAGGTCACCCAGCCAATCACGAAGACGACCGGCGTGGTGATCGCGATCGCGAGCAGGGGGTCGATCCCCAGCCCGCTCCACAGCGAGTAGGTGATGAAGGCCGCGAGGATCAGGAACGCGCCGTGCGCGATGTTGATCACCCGCATCACCCCGAAGATCAGGGTCAGGCCTCCGGCCGCGAGGGCGTACACCCCGCCGAGGAGCAGGCCGAGGATCAGGTTCTGGACCAGCTGCTCCATCAGCCGGCGCCTCCCGGGCTCCACCCGGCCTCGATCTCGGCGGTGGCGGCCTCCTCGGGCAGGACGATCTCGGGCTTGCCGTTCTGCCACTGGCCGATCAGGAACTCACCCTGAGGCGCACCGGTCTCGTCCCACGAGAGCGGCCCGAGGATGGTGTCGACCTCGTTCTCGTGCAGCCAGTCGGCGAGCGCCTGCTGGTCGTCGATGCTGCCGACGGCCTCGACGGCTGCCTGCAGCACCTGGCCGGCGGCGTACGCGTCCGCCGCGTCCTCCGGCACCTCACCGCTGCCGAACATCTCCTCGTACTTCGCGACGAACTCCTTGTTGCCCGGGGTGTCGGCCGTCGGAGAGTGACTGACGGCGTAGATGACGCCCTCGGTGTTCTCCTCGCCGATGCCCTCGGTGAACTGGTCGCCGAAAGACGGGGCGTTGGTCTGGAAGAACATGTCCGGGGTGAAGTCCGCCTTCAGCATCGAGCGGGTCATGCCGATGCCGTCCTCGAACTGCGCGCCGTGCACGACGAGGTCGGGGTCGGCGTTCTTCATCGCGTTGACGATGGTGTCGAAGTTCTTGGTGTCGATCGCGTAGGTCTCCTGGTAGACCGTCTTGATCCCGGCGTCCTCGAGCATTCCGCGGATGCCCTCGACGTTGGGCGCGGCGAACGGGTCGTCGAGCGTCGGGTACGCCGCCGTCTTCGGCCGCTCGTCCTCCGGCAGGCTCGCCACCCACTCGGCGAACACCTTGCCCTGCTTGTCGGCCGTCGCCTGCTGGGCGAAGAAGAGGTACTCGAAGCCGCGGTTGAACATGTCGGGCGAGCCGCCCGCCGGCTCGACGTACAGCATCTGGTTGCGCTCGGCGACCGCCGACGCCGGCAGGTTGAGCAGCGAGGAGAACGTCCCGAGAAGGAGGTCGACCTTGTCCTGGCTGATCAGCGCGTTGTAGTCGGCGACGATGGTGTTCTGGTTGGAGGCGTCGTCCTTGACCACGAGCTCCACGTCGCGGTCGAGCAGCCCGCCGGACTCGTTGACCATCGCCTGCCAGACCTCGTAGCCCTCCTTGGCCGCCTTGCCGGGCTGGGAGAACTCGCCGGTGAGGGGCAGCGACGTACCGATGCGGATCGGCTCCGACGACGCCTGGTCGCCGTCGCCGTCACCGCTCGAGCCGCCACCGCAGGCGGCGAGGGCCAGCACGAGGGCGCCGCCCAGGGCGGCGGCCTTCCACCCGCGCCGGGTCGAAAGTTGCGACATCTTTCCTCCTCGGGGATCCGCAATCGATTGCGGTTACGCGCAGTCTTGTGAGTGGCGCCACATCCTGTCAAGCACCCTAGGACAACGAATCGACCCCTGTTCACGGTTCACTGCACTCTTGCAAACGAGTGCAGTCTCGTGCATCTTGAGCCCATGAACGACGCGCCTGCCGCCGACCCGCCCGCGCTGCCCCCCGAGCTGCCCGCAGAGCTCCCCGAAGAGGCCGAGGTTGTCGTGATCGGCGCCGGCCACAACTCGCTCGTGTGCGCGGGCTACCTCGCCCGGGCGGGGCTGGAGGTGCTGGTGCTCGAGGCCTCCCCGACGTACGGCGGGAACACCCGGACCGAGCCGCTCACGCTGCCCGGCTTCGCGCACGACTCGTGCTCGAGCGCGCACGTGCTGATCCAGAACAACCCGCTGATCCGCGACGACGAGCTGGACCTGCAGTCGCGCTACGGGCTGACCTACCTGACCACCGACCCGGCCGTGGTGATGCCGCTGCCCGACGGCGACACGCTCGTGATGCACCCGGACCTGGACGCGACCGCCGCCGAGCTGGCGCGGTTCTCGGCCGTCGACGCCGCGGCGTTCAGGGAGATGGTCCGCGACTGGCAGGACGGGCTGGCCGCCGCGCACGGCCGGTGGAGCTCCCACCTGCCGGCGCGCGACGACGAGGCGAGCCGGCGCTACCGCGCGCTGCGGTCGCGCAGCGCGTGGGACGTCGTGCACGAGCGGTTCGCTCACCCGGTGGTGCGCGACTTCGTGCTGTGGCTGGCGATGGCCACGATCCAGGACCCGCGGCGGCCGGGCACCGGGTTCCTGCCGTCCTCGATCACCGCCGGCCGACTCTCCTTCGGCTGGACGACGCCGGTCGGCGGCAGCCAGGCCCTTCCCGACGCCCTGGTGCGGCTGCTCGGCGACCACGGCGGACGGGTCGTGTGCTCGTCTCCGGTCGCGACGCTCGAGGCGACCGCCGAGGGTGTCCGCCGGGTGCGCACCACCGACGGCCGCTCGGTCCGGGCAACGCGCGCGGTCGTGGCCGGCGGGCACCTGCAGCAGCTGGCGGGGATGCTCGAGGGCGTCGAGCCGCCGACCGACCTGGTCGAGGCCCGGGACACCTGGCGGCCGGGGCTGTCGGTGTTCGCGGTGCACGCGGCGCTGCGCTCCGATCTGGCGTTCGGGGCCGCCGGCATCCGCAGCACCGCGGCGGGCCTGGGCACGGCAGCCGGGTTCGCCGCCCAGGTGGACGCCCACCAGCGCGGCGACTGGTCGGCCGACGACCCGTGGCTGCTCGTGGTCGACCAGACCGTCGTCGACAAGTCGCGCGCGCCGGAGACCGGCGGGGCGACGTTCAAGATCCTCACGATCGCGCCGTACACGCTGGCGGACGGGCGGGACTGGGCCGATGCGAAGCAGGAGTACGCCGAACGGCTGCTCGACATCGTGCGGTCCCGGGCCTCCGGGCTGGGCGACGACGACATCCTGTCCTGGCGCGCGGAGTCGCCGGTCGACGTCGCCGCGCACAATCCGCACAACCTCGGCGGCTCATGCCACGGCGGCGAGTTCTGGTCGCCGGGCGCGGACGGCGACGTGATCGCGGGCTGGCCGACGTACACCACCGGCGTGCCGGGACTCTTCCTCACCGGCGCGACGACGCACCCCGGCGGTTCGGTGTCGGGGCGGCCGGGTCGCAACGCCGCGCGGACGGTGCTCACCGAGCTCGGCTTCGATCCCGCGAAGGTGATGGGACCGAGCTAGGCGAGCCGCGGCCGCACCGCTCGCGCGCCCAGGACGGCACCGACGAGCGGTCCGGCGAGCAGCGCGAGGGCCGACCCGGTGGTCACGCTCAGGATCATCCAGGTGGCCAGGCACGCGACCACGCCGACCACCGGTCCTGCCACGGCGTGCGCCCCGCCGTGGTGCCGCACGACCAGCGCCGCCGGCACGAGCGCGAGCGTCATTGCGGCGACCGAGCCCGCCAGCCAGAGCGTGACCAGCGTGTGGCCCGAGGGCGCTTCGCCCGTCACCATCGCGGCGGCGTACACGACGACCGCGGAGAGCACCGCGAGCGCGCTGCCGACGACGAGCGCGAACAACGCACCCGCCGCGACGGCGGTCACCACCACCCCGCGCCACTGCCAGCTGTTGCTCAGCACGAACCCTCCTTCGTGCCGAGGGTAGGGCGGCGGACCGGGTCAGGCCAGGATGCGCACCGGGTGCTCGAGCAGGTCGGCGAGCGCCTGCATCCAGCGGGCGGCGATGACGCCGTCGACGGGGCGGTGGTCGACCGAGAGCGTCAGCCGCATGACCTTGCCGACGGCGAGCGCGCGGTCCTCGACGACGGGCTCCTCCTTGACGGCGCCGACGGCGAGGATCGCGGCGTGCGGCGGGTTGATGATCGCGGCGAACTCCTCGGTGCCGTACATCCCGAGGTTCGTCACGCTCATCGAGCCGCCCTCGAGCTCGTCCTGGCGCAGCTTGCCGCCGCGGCTGCGCTCGGCCAGATCCGCGATGCGGGCTGCCAGGGCGGTGACCGTGAGGGTGTCGACGTCGCGGACCACCGGGGTGAGCAGGCCGCGGTCCGTCGCCACGGCTACCGCGATGTCGACGCTGCTGAACCGGCGGACGGCGTCGTCGGTCCAGACCACGTTCATCTCCGGCACCTGCCGGTGCGCGACCGCGGCCGCCTTCACCACGAGGTCGTTGAGCGACACCTTCTGCTCGCGGCCCTCGTTGATCTCGGCTCGCAGCGCGACGAGGGCATCAGCCCGGACGGTCCCGCGGACGTAGAAGTGCGGTGCGGTCTGCTTGCTCTGGGTGAGCCGCGCCGCGGTGGCGCGGCGGATCCGGGAGTGCGGGATGTCCTCGTAGGGCGCAGTGGTCTCGACAGGCTCGACCACCCGGGGCGGCGGCTCGACCACCCGATGCTGCCGCTCGGCCACGGCCTTCTCGACGTCGCGGCGGAGGATCCGCTGGCGCGGGCCGGTGCCGACGATCTCCTCGACCGGGATGCCGGCCTCCTTCGCCAGGCGGCGGGCGAGCGGGCTGGCGAAGACGCGGCCGTTACTGGACCCAGCTGACGTGGTCTCGACGGGTGTTTCCTGAGGAGGCGAGGTACGAGCCGTCTCGAAGGGCTCGACCACGCGCGTGGGCGCGGAGCGGGTGTTCGCCGTACCGCCCTCGGGATCGGGCACCTCACGTCGTTCGGGGACGACCGCGGCGGCGGGCGAGGTCTCGGTGACACCGAGCTCGGTCAGCAGCGCGCCGATGTCGACGACCTGCTCACCCGGGTCGCCGAGGACCGCGATCGGCGCTCCGACCTCGACCTGGGCACCCGGCGGTACCAGCGTCTTGAGCACGACGCCGGGCTGCTCGGCCTCGACGTCGACGACGGCCTTCTCGGTCTCGACGGTGGCGATGGTGTCTTCGGCGTCGAAGGGCGCGTTCTCGGCGACCGTCCAGTCGGCGAGCACGGCCTCGGTGGCGTTGGCGGCGACCTCGGGCATGCGCAGGAGGCGGGCCACGTCAGTACCTCGCGATCTCGTCGAGCGCGGCGACGACCTCGTCGGCCTGCGCGATCGCGGCGCGCTCCAGGACCTTGCTGATGCTCGGCGACGCCTCGCCCCCGGTCACGCGCCACACCGGTGCGTCGAGGTGGTCGAAGAACCGGCGGGTGATCTCGTCGGCCAGCCACCCGCCGTACGACGTGCCGACCGCACCCTGCTCGGCGATCAGCACCTTGTTGGTCTTGGCGATGCTCGCCTCGAGAGTGTCCCAGTCGATGCTGGCGCGGTCGAGCCAGCGCAGGTCGACCACCTCGGCGTCGAGACCGCCGTGGCGATTCACGGCCTCGAGCACGTAGGGCACCATCGCCAGGTAGCTGATGACGGTCGCCTCCGACCCCTCACGCCGCACCGCGGCCTTGCCCACGGGCAGGCAGTAGTCGAGGTCGTCGACCGGGCCCGGACCGGTGGAGTTGTAGAGGTCGACGTGCTCGAGCACGACGACCGGGTCGTCGAGGCGGAGGGCGGTGTTCATCAGGCCGACGTAGTCGTACGGCGTCGTCGGCGCGACGATCCGCCACCCCGCCGAGGTGGCGAAGATCCCGGCCGGGTCCATCGAGTGCTGCGAGCCGTAGCCGGTGCCCATCGCGACCTTGCTCCGCAGCACCAGCGGCACGGCACCCTCGCCGCCGAACATGTGCCGGGCCTTGGCGATCTGGTTGAACAGCTGGTCGGCCGCGACCCACATGAAGTCGGCGTACATGAACTCCACGACCGGCCGGTAGCGGCCGTCGATCGCGATGCCGCCGGCCAGGCCGGAGAAGGCGTTCTCGGCGATCGGCGTGCCGAGCACCCGGTCGGGGAACCGCTCGGGCAGCCCACGGGTGGCGCCGTTGGTGCCGCCGTTGAGCCGGTGCACGTCCTCGCCCATGAGGACGTACCGCTGGTCGGTCTCCATCCGACGGCCCATGACGGCGGCGACGGACTCGATGAACTTGGTGTCCTGCACGGGCACGGCGTGGCCGGCCGGGTCGACCAGCGGCGCACCGTCGAGCTCGGACAGGTCGCCGCGCACGCCGACGTCGACGTACGACGGGTCGGGCCACTCCTCGGCGCGGATCTGCCGCTCGCCGGGCTTGCCGCCGGGCTTCGGCTCGAGCAGCACGTCGCCGATGGAGGCCATCGTGGCCTTGGCGATCTCGACGCTGCGGGCGTGCTCGTCGGCGGTGAGGATGCCGCGGCGCTCGAGATGCGCGGCGCTGATCTTGAGCGGGTCACGCTCGCGCCACTGCCTCTCCTCCTCCTTGCTGCGGTAGCCGAACGCGCTGCCGGGGAAGCCGCCGTTCTGGTGGAAGAACCGGTAGGTGTCGGCCTCGACCAGCGTCGCGCCGCGGCCGGCGCGCATGTGGGCGACCGCTTCGTTCATCGCGAGGTACGTCGCGAGCGGGTCCATCCCGTCGACGCGCCAGCTGGCCAGGCCGAACCCGGGCCCGCGCGCGGACAACCGCGGCTCGCCGGTCGCCTCGTCGACGGAGGTGGAGACGGCGTACCGGTTGTTCTCGACGAAGAAGCAGACCGGCAGCTTCCACGCGGCCGCGAGGTTGAACGTCTCGAGCGTCGAGCCGATGTTGATCGCGCCGTCGCCGAAGTAGGTGACCGAGACCGCGTCGGTGCCGGCCTGCCGGTGCGACCAGGCGAAGCCGGCGGCCTGCGGGACGCCGCCGCCGACGATGGCGTTGGTGCCCATCGCACCCGCATCCTTCCACTGCAGGTGCATCGAGCCGCCGCGGCCGTGGCTCCAGCCCCGGTCGAGGCCGCAGATCTCCGCGAGGGTGCGCAGCAGCACCTCGCGCACGTCGTCGGACGGCTCGGCCAGCGGGTCGAGGAGCTTGGGCTCGACGTGGTGCAACGCCTTGGCGAGGAACTGGTGGTGGCCGCGGTGCGAGCCGTTGACGGTGTCGGCGCTGGTCAGCGCGAGCACGGAGCCGACCGCGCCACCCTCCTGGCCGATCGAGGAGTGCGCCGGGCCGTGGATCAGGCCGGCGCCGGCGAGCTCGAGGACGTACTCCTCGAACGTCCGGATCCACACCAGCTGGGCGTGCATGGTGCGCAGCAGGTCCGGGTCGGCGGCGTCCCAGTCGTCCTGGGTGGCCACGACCTCGACCCACGGCGCGTCGGGGGCGAGCCGGCGGTGCTCGGGCATGGGACTCCCTCGAGGTCGGGCAGGCGTGGTCGAGCCTGGATCACCAGCGTGGCACATGATTGGATCCAATGTCGAGACTCTGAAGTCACCATCGACAGACATCAGGCGGGTGTGCTTCAGTAGGTTCGGCGGCGTTGGATCCAGTACGCCGTACCGCGAAACCGCCGGGAGAACGCAGGAGGACGCGCCGTGGGCCTTCCCGGAATGCGCCGGATGGACCACATCGGCTTCACCGTGCCGGACCTCGAAGCCGCTCACGGCTGGCTCGTGGACGTGCTCGGCGCGACGTACCTCTACGAGCTCGGGCCGTTCTCGCACCCCGACGAGGACGACGACTGGATGGTCACGCACCTGCGCGTGCACCCCCGGGCGACGATGCGCAACCGGTGGTACCGGGTGGGCGGCGAGACGATGTTCGAAGTCTTCGAGTACTCCTCCCCCGACCAGCGCGACGCCATCCCGCGCAACAGCGACATCGGCGGCCACCACGTCGCGTTGTACGTCGACGACATCGACGTCGCGATCGAGCACCTGCGCGCGCACGACGTCGAGGTGTTCGACGGACCGACGGCGAGCAAGGGGCCGGCCGAGGGCAACCGGTGGATCTACTTCCGCGCCCCGTGGGGGCTGCAGATGGAGCTGGTCTCCTATCCGCACGGCAAGGCGTTCGAGCGCGACCGGGTGGTCGAGCCCGTCGAGACCCCACAAGGGTCGACGTCATGACCGAGACCCTGCTCCCGAGTGACGTCCCGCCCAGCGCCGCCAGCGCCCGCATCGCGAGCGAGCTGCGCGACGAGATCCTCCGCGGCGACCTTCTCCCCGGCGACCGGATCCGGCAGGAGGAGGTCGCGGAGCGCTTCGGCGCGAGCCGGCTGCCCGTGCGCGAGGCGCTCCGGATCCTCGAGGCCGAAGGGCTCACCGAGCACGAGGCGCACAAGGGCGCCCGGGTGCCGCGGCTGTCGCAGCACGAGGTGCAGGTGATCTACCAGATGCGCGAGCGGCTCGAGCCCCTCGCGCTGATCGAGAGCATCGCGTCGCTCGACGACGCCGAGATCGCCCGCGTCGAGCAGATCCAGCACGCCATCGAGGCCGAGGGCGACGACATCGACGTCGCGCGGTTCCTCGAGCTCGACCGCGAGTTCCACCTGACGACCTACACCGCCTGCGCGATCGACCCGCTGATGTCGATGGTGCGGAGGCTGTGGAACTCCACCCAGCACTACCGCCGCGCGTTCATCTCGCTGTCCGGCCCCGGCCGGATGTGGGTGGTGAACGCTGAGCACCGGCTGATCCTCGACGCGGTCGAGCGGCGCGACCCGGACGACGCCGAGCGGTATCTCTCCGGCCACATCCGCCGCACCCGGATCGAGCTCGGCCGGCACCCGGAGGTGTTCGGATGACAGATCTGCGGGTGAACGGCCGGGCCGTCTCGGTCGACGCGGACCCGGACACGCCGCTGCTCACCGTGCTGCGCGAGGACCTCGGCCTGCTCGGCAGCCGGTTCGGCTGCGGGCTCGGCCTGTGCGGCGCGTGCTTCGTGCGGCTCGACGGCGCCGTCGTGCCGTCCTGCGACACCCCGCTCTGGCAGGCCGAGGGCACGGAGGTCGTCACCGTCGAGGGCCTGAGCCCCGACGGCGCGCCGCACCCCGTGCAGCAGGCCGTGCTCGAGAACCAGGCGGCCCAGTGCGGCTTCTGCATCAGCGGCATCGCCGTCAACGCCGCCACCCTGCTCGACCAGCAGCCCGACGCCGACGAGGACACGATCGTCGCCGCACTCGACCGCAACCTCTGCCGGTGCGGCGTGCAGCGACGCATCGTCGACGCCGTGCTGTCGGCACGCACACCCGCGGCCGGAGTGGAGTCATGACCTACACAGAGCCGCTTCGCGCGATCGACGTGCCCCAGCACGTGCGCGACAACCCGCGCCTGGGCCAGTGGATCTCGTTCCCGGACGACCTTCCGCCTGACGTCGTCGGCGTACGCATCGGCAAGGTCGAGCTCGGCCAGGGCATCGTCACCGCGCTCGCGCAGGTGGCCGCCGACGCACTCGACCTGCCGGTCGCGCAGGTGCGAATGCTCAACGCACACACGGCTCTGGGCCCCGACGAGGGGCTCACGTCCGGCAGCCTGTCCCTGGTGCAGGCCGGCCCGGCGTTGCGGTACGTCGGCACCGTGGTGCGCGACCTCGTCGCCCGCATCGCCCGCGACCGCCCGGGCGCGGGCTTCGTCGACCTGGTCCGCACACTCGACCCCAACACCGACCTGACGACGTGGGAGCCACGAACCGAGATCGCGTCCGTACGCCGCGCGGTCGGGACCGACCTGCCGCGGCTCGACCTGCCCGACAAGGTGCTCGGCCGGCCGCGCTACATCGCCGACCTGCGTCCGCCCGGGCTGCGGTTCGGCCGGGTGCTGCGACCGCCTTCGTTCGGCGCGCGGCTGGTCGACCTCGACGAGGCGAAGCTCGAGGGACTGCACGTCGTGCGCGACGGGTCGTTCGTCGGCGTGGTCGCGGCCAGCGAGGCCGAGGCCGACACCGCCCTCGTCCGGCTGCGCGACGCCGCGCGTTGGGAGGAGCACGACTCGCTCCCGCCGCTCGACGGCCCGCAGGACGTGCGCTCCTTCCTGAAGGCCGGGCCGCGCCACGACATCCCCGCGCTCGACGAGCCGGGCCTGCCCGAGCCGACGCACACTGCGTCGTACACCCGGCCGTTCCTCGTCCACGCCTCGATCGCGCCGAGCTGCGGCGTCGTGCGATGGGCGGATGACGGCAGCGCGGTGCACGTGTGGAGCCACAGTCAGGGCGTGCACAACCTCCGCGACGCCATCGCGCAGGCGCTGGGCCTCGAACTCGCAGCGGTGACGGTCGAGCACGTCGAGAACGCCGGCTGCTACGGCCACAACGCCGCCGACGACGCGGCGTTCGACGCGGTGCTGCTCGCCCGCAGCGTGCCGGGCGTGCCGGTGCAGGTGCGGTGGAGCCGGCGCGACGAGCTGTCCTGGGCGCCGCTGGCCTCTGCGATGGTGGTCGACCTCGCCGCCACGCTCGACGGCGGCCGCATCACCGGGTGGCGGCACGACGTGTGGAGCCAGGGCCACACCGCGCGACCGACGTACGCCGCCGAGACCTCGGGCCTGCTCGCCGCGCGGCACCTCAGCGACCCCGACCCGGCGCCGGCGCCCGTCGACCCGCCGCACGATCGAGGCGGCGGCACGACGCGCAACGCCGTTCCGCTGTACGACGTCGGCCCACGCCGAGTCACCGGCCACCGGCTGACCGAGACGCCGTTGCGCACCTCGGCGATGCGGGCGCTCGGCGCGCACATGAACGTGTTCGCGATCGAGTCGTTCATGGACGAGCTCGCCGCCGACGCGGGCGTCGACCCGATCGAGTTCCGGCTCGCGCACCTGTCCGACGAGCGCGCGCGGGCCGTCCTCGAGACCGTGCGAGACGCGTCCGGCTGGGGCGCGCCGCTGTCGGACGACACCGGTCGCGGCGTCGGGTTCGCGCGCTACAAGGACCGCGGTGCCTGGTGCGCGGTCGTCGCCGAGGTCGCGGTCGACCACGAGGTGCACGTGCGTCGGCTGACGGTCGCCGTCGACGTCGGCCTGGTCGTCAACCCCGACGGCGTGCGCAACCAGATCGAGGGCGGTGCCGTGCAGGCGACGAGCTGGACCACCAAGGAGCGCGTCCGGTTCGACCGGCGCCGTGTCGTCAGCGACGACTGGGAGACCTACCCGATCCTGCGCTTCAGCGAGGCGCCGCGGGTCGGCGTACACCTGCTGGACCGTCCCGACCAGCCGTCCCTGGGCGCCGGCGAAGCCGCGCAGGGACCCACCGCGGCCGCGATCGCGAACGCCGTACCCGCGGCCCTGGGCGTGCGGGTCCGCGACCTCCCCATCACCGCCGAGGCGGTCGTCCGAGCCATCGAAGAGTCCGAGTGAAGGAGCAACACATGACCACGCCCCGCAAGCCGCGCATCTCCTACGTGCCCTACGAGGACATGGACGAGGAGATGCAGGCCGAGATGCGCCGCGCCGCCGAGCACGGCACCCCGCGGCCGGAGACCAACGCGATCCGCGCGCACGTGCCCGCGGCGTTCTGGGCTTTCGCCAAGCCGTGGGAGGAGATGTTCCGCAACGGCGTCTGCGACCACGCGATCAAGGAGCTGTGCCGCGTCTACATCTCGCGCACGGTGACGTGCGAGTTCTGCGGCAACCAGCGCAGCGAGCGCGGCCAGCAGGAGGGTCTGGTCGAGGGCCAGTACGACGAGCTGCTCAACTTCGAGTCCTCCGACAAGTTCGACGACCGCCAGAAGGCCGCCCTCGCCTACGCCCAGGCGATCGCCTGGAACGAGGACGACCGCGACGGCCTGTGGGACCGGCTCCACGCGTACTTCACCGAGGAGGAGCTCGTCGAGCTCGGCTGCGTCATCGCGCTGACCTTCGGCCAGCAGAGCTGGATCCGCCTCCTCGACGTCGACCACCACCAGTACATGGCCGGCACCTCCGCGTCGTTGGCCCCCGGCTTCGAGACCCCCGAGGCGCTCGCCGAGACGAAGTCGAAGCCCGACTACTGGGCCGCGTCCGCCCCGCGGTAGGCGGCCCGCCCAACTCATGTAAAGCGGAGTTATTGCTACCTCACGGCCGCCCGGCGCGCTCGGACTCGCATTAACTCCGCTTTACATGTTCCGCCGGCCACGCACTCCCCAGGCCGTCGCGGCGTCGTCGAACGGCGGTTCAGGCAGTACGTCGCGCAACCGGGCCTCGAGCGCTTCGCGGGCGGACGGGGCGAGGCCGGCGACGTACGACCCGGCCGGGCCGACGCCGCGGGTGTAGGGCTCCCACCACTCCTCGAAGGATTCGACATGCAGGGAAACCGTCAGCTCGAACGGCTCGACGTCGACCAGACCGGCGCGGTCGGCGATGTCGACGAGGTGGCCCTCACGCGCGCCGGGCAGGCGGGACTCGTCGGTGGCGCCGGGGTCGAGCTCGAGGGCCACCCGCCAGAACGTCGACAGCGGGCCGCGGCCGGCGCCGAAGTCCCACACCGACGCGAGGACGACGCCACCCGGGCGCGTCACGCGCGCCATCTCGCGAAGGCCCGCCACGGGATCGGTCATGAAGTGCACGACGAGCTGTGCCAGGGCGCCGTCGAACACCCCGTCGTCGAACGGCAGCGCCTCCGCCGACCCCTGTCGTACGTCGACCGTGGGGAAGCGCGACCGGGCCGCGGCCACGAACGGCTCCGACGGGTCGACCGCGCTGACGTGGTCGGCGCCGAGCAGCGCGACGAGCGGCTCGGTCAGGATGCCCGGCCCGCAGCCGACGTCGAGCGCGCGGTCGCCGCGCCGCAGCCCGGAGCGCTCGAGGAACGGCGGCGACAGCTGTCGCGACCAGCGCCCCATGAACGCCTCGTACGCCTCGGCCGCGACGTCGAAGCTCATGCCGCGACGCTACGACTCCGGGCCCGATCGAGCCAGAGCCACGTCCCGCACCCCCGTCACACCGACCCCGAGGAGAGCTAGCTTGCCCGTGCTCAACGACATCGAACGAGTGGGATTCGTCGGCCTCGGCGCGATGGGCGCCGGCATCGCCCGCCGGATCATGGACGCCGGCCACCCACTGGCCGTCTGGAACCGCACGGAGAGCAAGGCGCAGGAGCTCGTCGACGCCGGCGCGACGTGGGGCGGCACGCCGCGCGAGACGGCCGCGCAGGTGGACGTGCTGTTCACGATGCTCACCAACACCGCGGCGGTCGAGCAGGCCGCCGAGGGCGACGACGGCATCCTCGCCGGTCTGCGTCCGGGCACGGTGTGGTGCGACCTGAGCACGATCTCGCCCGAGGCCAGCGTCGCGCTCTCCGAACGCGCGACCGAGAAGGGCGCCCGCTTCCTCGACACCCCCGTCTCCGGCAGCCCCGCGACGCTCGCGGCCGGACAGATGTCGGTCATGGTCGGCGGCGACCGCGCGGCGTTCGACCACGTCGAGCAGGTGCTGCACGCGATCGGCCCCAAGGTCACCTACATCGGCCCCGCCGGCCACGCGATCCTCAGCAAGGTCGCGATCAACCTCGCACTGGTGGTGTCCGTGACCGCGTTCGCCGAGGCCGTGACGCTGGTCGAGAAGGCCGGCGTCGACCGGGCCGCGGTCGTCGACGCCGCGCTCAAGAGCGTGATCGCCTCGCCGGTGATCGGCTACCGCGCACCGCTCCTCGTCGAGGACACCGCCGTGTACGCCGACGTCGAGCTCCAGCAGAAGGATCTCGTGCTCGCCCAGGAGCTCGGCCGCAAGCTCGGCGCCGCCGTACCCACGTGCTCCGCGGCCAGCGAGATGCTCAGCGCCGCCCGCAGCAGCGACCTGTCCGACCGCGACTTCCTGGTGAGCGTCGCGGACACCTACCGACGGATGGCGGGGATCCCCACATGACCGAACCGAAGAAGCCGTACCGCACCACCATCGACGACGTGCCCCTCGAGCAGAACCTCCGCGAGGACGAGGGTTGGGTCGACATGCAGGTGCAGTACCTCATCGACGAGAAGAAGGCGGGCTCGACGGACCTCGTCGTCGGCCGAACCGTGCTGCCGCCCGGCGCCCGCCACGACCGGCACCTGCACACGGACGCCGACGAGTTCCTCGTGGTGATGTCCGGGCACGGCGAGATCCACACCAACACCGGCCGCGAGCCGTCCAAGGCCGGCGACGTGATCTTCACACCGCGCGGCAGCTACCACGGCTTCGTCAACACCGGCGACGAGGACGTCGTGCTGATCTGGGGCTGGAGCGGCGCGGGCTCGCTCGAGGCGGCCGGGTACGGTCTGCCGGGTCCCGACGAGAGCTTCGACGACCCCCAGTGAGGGAGTGAGTACGGCGTGGACCCCCGCATCGCCGCCGGTACGACGAGGATGCTGGAGCGGCGACGCCGCGAGCTCGACGACGGCGCCACGCACCTGGGCTGGAAGGCCGGCTTCGGGGCGCCGGCCGCGATGGAGCGGCTCGGCACCGACCGGCCGCTGGTCGGCTACCTGACCCGCGAGCGGCTGCTCGACGACGGGGCGACCGTCTCGCTCGACGGCATGAAGCAGCCGGTGCTGGAGGCCGAGGTGGCACTGCATCTCGCCCACGAGGTGCCGGCCGGCGCGGACGCCGCGACCGCGCTCGCAGCCGTCGGCACGGTCGGCGTGGCGATCGAGATCGCCGACATCGACGGGCCGACGGACGACGTCGAGGAGATCCTCGCCGGCAACATCTTCCACCGCCACGTGCTGCTCGGCCCCGAGGTCGAGGTGGCGTTGAGCACCCAACAAGGCGCCCCAGAACCTGCCGAAACGCGCCAAGAACCCTCGGGGCGTCCGCC
>NZ_CAMPGZ010000018.1 GCF_946885725.1 uncultured Nocardioides sp. | reverse complement strand
CACCCAGCACGAGGGAGTGCACAGACATGGCAATCACCGCTGCCGACGTCAAGAAGCTCCGCGACCAGACCGGCGCGGGCATGATGGACGCGAAGAAGGCGCTCACCGAGGCCGACGGCGACTTCGACAAGGCCGTCGAGATCCTGCGCGTCAAGGGCCAGGACAAGATGAAGAAGCGCGGCGAGGAGCGCACCGCCTCCGCGGGCCTGGTGGCCACCGCCGGTGGCGCGCTGGTCGAGCTCAACAGCGAGACGGACTTCGTGGCGAAGAACGACGAGTTCGTCGCCGTGGCCCAGCAGATCGCCGAGGTCGCCAACGAGGCGAAGGCCGCCGACGCCGAGGCGCTCAAGGCCGCCAAGCTCGGTGACAAGACCGTCGGCGAGGTCGTCGAGGAGCTCGCCGTCAAGATCGGCGAGAAGATCGAGCTCGGCCGCGTCGCCTACTTCGAGGGCCCGACCGTCACCTACATGCACCGCCGCGCGGCCGACCTGCCGCCGGCCGTCGGCGTGCTCGTCGAGTACGACGGTGGCAACGAGGAGGCCGCCCGCGCCGCCGCCATGCAGGTTGCGGCCATGCGCCCGACGTACGTCTCCCGCGACGAAGTCCCCAGCGACATCGTCGAGAAGGAGCGCGCGATCGCCGAGGCCACCGCCCGTGAGGAGGGCAAGCCCGAGCAGGCGCTGCCCAAGATCATCGAGGGGCGCCTCAACGGCTTCTTCAAGGAGGTCGCCCTCCTCGACCAGCCCTCCGTCCAGGAGAGCAAGAAGTCGGTCAAGGCCGTCCTCGACGAGGCCGGCGTCTCTATCAAGCGTTTCGCCCGGTTCGAGGTCGGCGCCTGACGGGATAGGGTTCGGGTCGACGCACACGTCGACGAACTCGCAGGGAGGCCGGTTCCGTGCAGCACACCAACGCGCTCGGGGCCGGCCTCTCGCCGTACCACGACAACACCACCCGAAGGGATCGCCTGTGACGGCATACCGACGCGTTCTGCTCAAGCTCTCCGGCGAGGTGTTCGGCGGCGGCAAGGTCGGGGTGGACCCCGACGTCGTCAACGCCATCGCCCGTGAGATCGCGGGGGTGGTCCGCACGGGTGTCCAGGTGGCGGTCGTGGTCGGCGGCGGCAACTTCTTCCGCGGCGCCGAGCTGCAGCAGCGCGGCATGGACCGGTCCCGCGCGGACTACATGGGCATGCTCGGCACGGTCATGAACTGCCTGGCGCTGCAGGACTTCCTCGAGAAGCAGGGCGTCGAGACCCGCGTGCAGACGGCCATCACAATGGGCCAGGTCGCCGAGCCCTACATCCCGCGCCGCGCGATGCGGCACCTCGAGAAGGGCCGTGTGGTCATCTTCGGCGCCGGCGCCGGCATGCCGTACTTCTCCACCGACACCGTCGCCGCCCAGCGCGCGCTCGAGATCGGCGCCCAGGTCATCCTCATGGGCAAGCAGGGGGTCGACGGCGTCTACGACTCCGACCCGGCGAGCAACCCGCACGCGGTGAAGTTCGACTCGCTCAGCTACGACGAGTTCCTCACCCGCGGCCTCAAGGTGGCCGATGCGACGTCGGTGAGCCTGTGCCGCGACAACGACATCGACATGATCGTGTTCAACCTGTCCGAAGAGGGCAACATCGCCCGAGTCGTCGCAGGTGAGAAGATCGGTACGACGGTCTCCCGGGACGTCTGACCCGGCGAGCGTCCGCTCGCCACGACCCGCCGCGCCGTCGCACGACTACGACCAAGGAGCAGCCGTGATCAACGAGACCCTCAACGAGGCCGACGCCAAGATGGACAAGGCCGTGGCCGTGACGCGTGAGGACTTCGCGGCGATCCGCACCGGCCGCGCCAACCCGCAGATGTTCCACAAGCTGACGGCCGACTACTACGGCACGCCGACGCCGCTGCAGCAGCTCGCCTCGTTCACAGCTCCCGAGGCTCGCGTGATCATCGTGGCGCCCTACGACATGAGCGCGCTCTCCGCGATCGAGAAGGCCATTCGCGACTCCGACCTCGGCGTGAACCCCACCGACGACGGCAAGACCATCCGCGTGGTGTTCCCCGAGCTCACCGAGGAGCGCCGCAAGGAGTACATCAAGCTCGCCAAGGCCAAGGCCGAGGAGGGTCGCATCTCGGTGCGCAACATCCGCCGCCATGCCAAGCAGGCCCTCGAGCGTCTCGAGAAGGACGGCGAGATCGGCAAGGACGACGTGACCGGCGCCGAGAAGCGCCTCGACGCCCTCACCAAGAAGCACGTCGACGTCATCGACGAGATGCTCAAGCACAAGGAAGCCGAGCTGCTCGAGGTCTGACCGGACCGAGCATCTGGACGCGATGAGCACCCCCGAGGAGACCCCGGCGGCCGGGGCGCAGCACAGCCCTGCCCCGACGCCGGCGACCCCCGACGCCCCGGCGAAGAAGCCCAGCCGCGCCGGCCGCGACCTCCCCGCCGCCATCGGCTCGGCCGTCGTGCTGCTCGCCGCCATCGCGGCGTCGCTGTACTTCTGGAAGCCGGGCTTCATGCTCATCGTCTGCGCCGCGGTCGCGGTGGCGGTGTGGGAGCTCGGGCAGGCGTTCGCCACCCGCGAGATCAAGCTGGTCCGCGACCCGCTCATCGTCGGCGGCGTGGTCATGGTGCTGGCGGCGTACATCTGGGGCGCCCCCGCCCTCGGTACGGCGACCGCCGTGACCGTGCTCGCGGCGATGCTGTGGCGCCTGCGCGGTGGCGTCGCCGGCTACGTACGCGACGTCACGGCCACCGCGTTCACGACGTTCTACGTGCCGTTCCTCGGCGGCTTCGTCGCGCTGATGCTGGCCGAGGACCGCGGCGAGCTGGCGATCGTCGTGTTCGTGCTCGTCACCATCGCCTCGGACATCGGCGGCTACGTCGCCGGCGTGCTGTTCGGCAAGCACCCGATGGCGCCGGTGATCTCGCCGAAGAAGTCGTGGGAGGGCTTCGCCGGCTCGACGGTCTTCTGCGTCGTCGTCGGCTGGCTCGTCGTCGCCTACCTCCTCGACGGCGACTGGTGGGTCGGCGTCGTGCTCGGCCTCGTCGCCGTCGTCTGCGCCACCCTCGGCGACCTCTGCGAGTCGGTGATCAAGCGCGACCTCGGCATCAAGGACATGAGCCAGATCATCCCCGGCCACGGCGGCCTGATGGACCGGCTCGACTCGCTCCTGGCCACCGCCGCACCCACCTACCTGCTCCTCCACTACCTGGTCTACTTCTGATGCCGGCGGTATGGCTGGTGCGCCACGGCCGCTCCACGCCCGACCCGGACACCCCGCCGGAGACCTGGGAGCTGGCCGACGACGCGCTGCCCGCGATCGACGCCCTCCGGCCACTGCTGCCGGACACGGACGCCTGGTACACCAGCCCCGAGCCCAAGGCCGTCGCCACCGCCCGCCGCATCCGCGGCGCCGACGTGCCGGTCGTCGACGCGCTCGCCGAGCACCGCCGCGGGCCGCACTGGTTCGACGACCCGGCCGATTTCCGCGACGCTGTACGTCGCGTGTTCGCACGCCCGACCGATCGGGCGCTGCCCGAGTGGGAGCCGCTCGCCGACCTCGAGGCGCGACTCGTGCCGGCGGTCCGGGAGATCCTCGTTAGGCACCCGGACGAGGACGTCGTCCTGGTCGGCCACGGCACCGCCTGGACCCTGCTCCGGGCCGTGCTGACGGGGGAGGAGCCCGACCTGGAGGCCTGGGCCGCGCTGCGGATGCCCGATGTCTGGAAGGTCTTTCCGGGAAACCCCCTCTGACCCTGGGCACCCCGCCCGGGGTGTCGAGCCTGTCGAGACCACCCTCGATCACCCGCTCCGGCGAGGGGTCAGTTGTGCCGCGACACGCCGCCCACTGCGCGGATTTAGTGACTCCTCGGCGGTCCCGCTCCGCGGGAAGGAACCGACGGACGGTGGACGGGACCCTTGACGCTGAGCATCTAAACCGGTTTAGTGGCGGAGGTGAGCAGGCCCACCATCAGCGACGTCGCCCGTGCTGCGGGGGTGTCGAAGGGTGCGGTCTCGTTCGCGCTGAACAACCGGCCGGGGGTTGCGGCGGAGACGCGGGAGCGGATCCTGGCGGCGGCGCGGGAGCTGGGGTGGACGCCGAGCTCGCGGGCGCGGGCGCTGTCGGTGTCCCGGGCGTTCGCGGTCGGGCTGGTGCTGGCGCGCAAGCCCGAGACGCTGCGGGCGGACCCGTTCTTCCCGTCGTTCATCGCCGGGGTGGAGCAGGAGCTGGCGGCGCACGACTACGCCCTGCTGCTCCAGGTCGTCGGGGAGCAGCAGCACGAGCACGACAGCTACCGGCGGCTGGCCCACGGCGGCCGGGTCGACGGGGTGTTCGTCACCGACCTGCTCGTCGACGACCCACGACCGGCACTGCTGGCGGAGCTCGGGCTGCCGGCCGTGGTTGTGGGCCCGGCGCTGCCCGACACGTTCTTCCCCGCCGTCGGCGTCGACGACAAGCCCGGCATCGCCGCCGCCGTGCAGCACCTGATCGACCTCGGCCACACCCGCGTCGCCCACGTCGCCGGGCCGGCAGCCTACGTCCACGGCACCTCCCGCAAGCGCGCCTGGGCCGACACCCTCGCCGCCGCGGGACTGCCCGAGGGGCCGTGCGTGGAGACCGACTTCTCCGCCGAGTCCGGCGCCGCCGCGACTCGCACGCTTCTCGACCTTGTCGAGCCGCCGACTGCGATCGTCTACGCCAACGACGTCATGGCGATCGCCGGCCTCGCCGTCGCGCACGGCCGCGGCGTCGACGTCCCGGGCGAGCTCTCGGTCGTCGGCTACGAGGACACCGAGCTGGCCGCGCACGTCCAGCCTTCCCTCACCAGCGTCGCGACCGACGTCGTCGCGTGGGGCGGCGCCGCGGCCCGCCGCCTCCTCGGGCTGATCGCCGGCCACGAAGAAGGCAGTGAGTCCAAGGAGCCCGAGCTCGCGCCGCCGACCCTCGTCGTCCGCGGCTCCACCGCACCACCCGTCCGTCGCTGAACCCGCTCAACCCACAGATCCCTGGGAACTACCCAGACAGGTGACCGTCACCGCTCGACCAGTCCAGAACGGAGCACACCACCATGAGGACCAGGAAGATCACCACCTCCCTGGTCGCCCTCGCTCTCGGGATGACCGCCGCAGCATGCGGCGGAGACTCCGGGGACTCCGGGGCGACCGAGTCCACCGGGCCGATCAAGGTCTGGCTCTCCAACAACCCCGAAGAGGTCGCCTGGGGCAAGGCGATGGTGAAGGAGTGGAACGCCGAGCACCCCGACCAGAAGGTCACCGCCCAGGAGATCCCGGCCGGCAAGACCTCCGAGGAGGTCATCGGCGCCGCCATCACCGCCGGCAACGCGCCGTGCCTGGTGTTCAACACCTCACCCGCCGCCGTACCCCAGTTCCAGAAGCAGGGCGGGCTCGTCCCGCTCGACGACTTCGAGGGCGGTTCCGACTACGTCGAGCAGCGCAGCGGAGACGTCGCCGAGCAGTACACGTCCGAAGACGGGAAGTACTACCAGATCCCCTGGAAGTCCAACCCGGTGATGATCTTCTACAACAAGGACCTGCTCAAGAAGGCGGGCGTCGACCCGGAGAACCCGCCGCTCGCCACCCACGACGAGTTCCTCGAGACCTCGCGCAAGATCGTCGACAGCGGCGCGGCCGACGCCGCGATCTGGCCGGCACCGTCGAGCGAGTTCTTCCAGTCCTGGTTCGACTTCTACCCGCTGTACGCCGCCGAGACCGGCGGCAAGCAGCTCGTCGAGGACGGCGAGGCGACGTTCGACTCCGAAGAGGGCAGGACGGTCGCCGACTTCTGGGCGCAGATGTACGCCGACGGCCTCGCGCAGAAGGAGGTCTACAACGGTGACTCCTTCGCCGACGAGAAGGCCGCGATGGCGATCGTCGGGCCGTGGGCGATCGCGGTCTACGGCGACAAGGTCAACTGGGGCGCCGCGCCGGTGCCGACCTCTTCGGGCACCAGCCCGGAAGAGACCTACACGTTCTCCGACGCCAAGAACATCGCCCTCTACTCCGCGTGCGAGAACCGCGGCACGGCGTGGGAGGTCCTGAAGTTCGCCACCAGCGAGGAGCAGGACGGCGAGCTGCTCGAGCAGACCGGGCAGATGCCGCTGCGCGAGAACCTCGCCGAGACCTACCCGGACTACTTCGAGAAGAACCCGGAGTACGCCGAGTTCGCCGACCAGGCCTCGCGGACCGTCGAGGTGCCCAACGTGCCCAACTCGATCGAGATCTGGCAGACGTTCCGCGACGCGTACTCGTCGTCGGTGATCTTCGGCGAGAAGCCCGTCGACGAGGCGCTGTCCGAGGCGGCCGACAAGGCCACCCAGCTCGCCGGCCAGTCCTGACCGGGATCCCGACATGACGACCGTTCCGGCCACCGAGCCCCGGGACACCGCGGCCACCACCCCGGACGAGCCACCGCCGTCGCGCCGGCGGCTGGCGACCATCCTCGGTCGCCAGCCGCTGGGCATGGCGTTCGCCGCGCCGTACGCCGCGTTCCTGGCGGTCGTGTTCGCCTACCCGCTCGGACTCGCGGTGTGGATCAGCTTCCACGACTACTTCTTCGCCGCACCCGGCGCGGAGGTGGAGCGACCCTTCGTCGGCCTCGACAACTACAAGGCCGTGCTGACCGACCCCGAGGTGCGGCAGGCGTTCGGCAACGTCGTCGAGTTCCTGCTGATCAACGTGCCGCTCACCGTCGCGCTGGCGCTCGTGCTCGCCACGGGGCTCAACGCGGCGGTGCGCGGGCGGAGCTTCCTGCGGGTCTCCTACTACGTGCCCTACGTGACTGCGAGCGTCGCGCTGGTGTCGGTCTGGCTGTTCCTGTTCAGCCAGGGCGGCCTGGTCAACCAGCTGCTCGGCGGGCTCGCACCCGACCCGTCGTGGCTGGTCAACAAGGGCCTGGCGATGCCGCTGATCGCGGTGTTCGTGACGTGGAAGCAGCTCGGCTTCTCGGTGCTGCTCTACCTCGCGGCGCTGCAGAACGTGCCCAAGGAGCTCTACGAGTCCGCGGCGACCGACGGCGCCGGCGGGCTGCGCCAGTTCTGGCACGTGACCGTGCCGGGCGTCCGCCCGGCCACCGTGCTCGTCGTGATCCTGGCGACGATCACCGGCGCCAACCTGTTCACCGAGCCCTACCTGCTGACCAACGGCGGCGGCCCCAACGGCGCGTCCGCCTCGCCCGTGCTGGTGATGTACCAGAAGGGCATCGAGCAGGGCAGCCCCGACCTCGCGGCGGCCATCGGCGTCGTGCTGGTCATCGGCGTGCTGCTCATCTCGCTGGTCAACAAGCGGATCCTGGAGAGGGACTGACATGACCCGCACCTGGCCGAGGACGCTGCTGCTGTACGCCGGCGCGTTCCTGTTCGTCTTCCCGTTCTGGTACATGCTGCGCGGGTCGCTGCAGCCCGAGCCGGACACCACGCTCCGGGGCGCACTGCCGACCGGCGGCTACACGCTGGAGAACTACGCGCAGATCAACTCGCGCGTCGACCTGCTGCAGTCGCTGGCCAACTCCGGGATCTTCACCGCGGGCGTGCTGTTCTGCACGTTGCTGTTCGGGCTGGTCGCCGGCTACGCACTCGCCCGCCTGCACTTCCGCGGCAAGGGCACGCTGTTCGCGGTGATGCTGCTCGTGCAGATCATCCCGTTCCAGCTGCTCGTCATCCCGCTCTACGTCATGGTCGTGCGCGGCTACGGGCTGGCCGACTCGTACGCGGGCATGATCCTGCCGTTCGCGATCAACTCGACCGCGGTGTTCATGTTCCGGCAGTTCTTCCTGCAGCTGCCCGAGGACCTGTTCGCCGCTGCCCGCCTCGACGGCGCGAACGAGCTGCGCATCCTCTGGTCCGTCGCGCTCCCGCTCGTGCGGCCCGCGGTCCTGACTGCAGGGCTGATCACCTTCATCGGCCCGTGGAACGAGTTTCTCTGGCCGTTCCTGGTCACCAAGGAGGCCGACATGCAGCCGCTCGCGGTGTCGCTGGCGAACTACATCAGCAACATCGCCGGCCGCGCGGACAACCCGTACGGCGCAATCCTCGCCGGCGCGGTCGTTCTCGCCGCCCCCGCGGTGGCGCTGTTCATCGCCTTCCAGAAGCACTTCACCAGCTCCGACGTCGGCTCCGGCGTCAAGGGCTGAGCCCACCTCCGACTCTCGGGAGAAAACGATGCACCTCCGCACCCGCCGGCTCTTCGCGGTCGTCGCGATGGCGACCGCCGTCGGGCTCACCGGCGCGCTGGCGCCGGCGAGCACCGGCACGGCCACCGCTGTCCCGCAGCAGCAGACCGGCGCGATCCGTACGACGATGGCGAACCTCGATCACCTCGACTGGCTCTCGGTCGAGGTCACACCGCCGGTGCAGGAGGGGCACACCACCTACCGGATCGCCGAGGAGCCTGCGATCGGCACGCTGTGGACCTACGCCGAGCCGAACCCCGACGGCAGCTACCGGCACGTCGGCGGCGGCACCTACGACCCCGAGACCGACACCTGGGGTCAGGGCGCGTTCAACGCAGACGACATGACCCGCGCGGCGGTCGTCTACCTCCGGCACTGGCAGCAGACCGGCGACACGGCGAGCCGCGACGCGGCGTACCAGATGCTCCGCGGCGTCACCTACCTGCAGACCGCCACCGGTCCGAACGCCGGCAACGTCGTGCTCTGGATGCAGCCCGACGGCACGCTCAACCCGAGCGCCGAGCCGGTCGAGCTGCCGGACCCGTCCGACAGCGACGCGTCGTACTGGCTGGCCCGCACGATCTGGGCGCTGGGGGAGGGGTTAGCCGCCTTCGCGGACGAGGACCCGGCTTTCGCGGCGTTCCTGCGCGACCGGATCGAGCTCGCGGTGGACGCGGTCGACCGTCAGGTCCTCGACCGGTACGGCGAGCACCTGGACATCGACGGCGAGCCCGCACCCGCGTGGCTGGTCGCCGACGGCGGGGACGCCGGCGCGGAGGCCGTCCTCGGCCTCGCGGCCTATCAGCAGACGGGCGGGTCGGAGCGTGCGGCGACCGTCATGCACCGCCTCGCTGAGGGCATCGCCGAGCTCGCCGCCCCGGCGAAGGACGCAGCCACGTCCTGGCCGTTCGGAGCCGTGCGCCCCTGGGCGCTGTCCCGGTCGCTCTGGCACGGCTGGGGCGCGCAGATGCCCGCCGCGCTCGCCCGCGCCGGTGTCGCGGCACCGGCCGTGCGTGACTCGTTCACGTTCGACCCCTGGCTGCTGACCTCCGGCGGCCCCGACAACGGCCGCCTGCCCAGCCGGATCGACCGCTCGCAGATCGCCTACGGCGCCGACTCCCGGCTGCAGTCCCTGCTCGCCACCGCCGTCGCGCGCCCCGCGACCCGCACGGCCGCGACCGACCTGGCCGGCATCGTCGGCAGCTGGTACCTCGGTGCCAACCCCGCCGGCGTGCGGATGTACGACCCCGCCACCGGCCGCACTTTCGACGGGATCAAC
The DNA here is from genome assembly GCF_946885725.1 of uncultured Nocardioides sp. Next base: position 20,787 of record NZ_CAMPGZ010000018.1, on the reverse strand, counting down.
CACGACGGCACCGTCAACCGCAACTCCGGCGCCGAGTCGACCATCCACGGCCTGCTGTCGATGCTCGCGCTCGACGGCCACCCCGCGGTCGCACGTCGAGTCACCGAGTCCACGATCGCCGCGCGCGTAGGCAGCACCTCGGTCGAGGCCGAGACCGGCGCCCTCACCGGGGGTGCCACTACCGTGGCCCCGGAGTCGCTGTGGACCGGGGAGTCGCACTACGGCGGCGACGGCTACGTCGACGTCCCCGCGGGGGGATCGGTCCGCGTCGACCTGCCGCGCCACCACGGCGGTCTCGTGCTGCCGGTCGTCGACCAGCGACCGGGCGCCGGTCGGCTCGTCGTCACCGCCGCGAACAGAAAGCTGGGCTCCGTCGACGCCGGCGAGGTAGGGGAGCAGGGCGACTCGCCCGCTCCCGGCCTGCTGGCTCCGCTCGGCGGACTCGACGCGCTGCCACGTGACGCCGGCTCCGTCACGCTGACCGCCCGAGGCGGCGCCGTCGCCCTCGACGCGGTGATGGTCGAGCCGGCCGTGTCCCGGCTGGTCCTCGACCAGGACGGCCACGGCACCGCGCTGCTGCGCACGTCCCGTCACGACAAGACGCGCACCACCGTGCGCGTCCCCGGCGATGGCCGCGCCACGGTCACGACGTACGACGGCAGGGGCCGCCGGCTGTCCAGCTCCACCACGAAGGCCCGCACCGTTGCGGTCGTCGTCCCCGCCGCTGGCTTCGCGACCGTGCGCCGCTGACCCGACCACACACCGAAACCCGAACCCTGACACCACACGAGAACGAGGAAGCCAGATGACCGCCCACCAGCACGCCCACGCCGAGTTCCCGCTGGGGCCGTTCCGCCCCTACGAGCAGAACCCGATCATGACCCCGCAGGGGGACGGCTGGGAGTCCGGCAGCGTCTACAACCCCGCCGCGATCGTCAAGGACGGCCAGGTCGTCCTGCTCTACCGCGCGCACGCCGACGACATCATCAGCCACGTCGGCTACGCGACCAGCGACGACGGCATCCACTTCGAGCGGCGACCGGAGCCGGTGCTGTCACCGAGCGAGCCGTACGACGAGTTCGGCTGCGAGGACCCGCGCGTCACCGAGGTCGACGGCACCTACTACCTGACCTACACCGGCTGGGACCGCAAGAGCGCGCTGCTCTGCCTGGCCACCTCCACGGACCTGATCACGTGGGAGAAGCACGGGCCGATCTTCCCGGACTTCAACACCTTCCTGCCCCAGGGCAACGGCCAGGACGCCCCGTGGAGCAAGGCCGGCGCGATCCTGCCGGTGCCGATCGACGGCCGCTACCTGATGTACTTCGGCGAGGGCTCGATCTGGTACGCGTGGTCCGACGACCTGATCCACTGGAAGCCCGGCTCGAACGACGAGCCCTTGATGGTGCCCACGGGTCCGGGCACGTTCGGGGAGTTCCTCGTCGAGGTCGGCCCGCAGCCGATCATCACCAACAACGGGCTGATCCTGCTGCTGCACAACGCCGCGGTGAAGAACGACGACGGGTCGGTGCGCTACACCTGCGGCCAGCTGCTGTTCGACCCGGCCGACCCGACCACGATCCTGGCCCAGATGAACAAGCCGTGGCTCGAGCCGACCACCCACGAGGACACGCACGGCCTGGTCTCCAACGTGACCTTCGTGGAGGGCCTGGTGCACTTCAAGGACACCTGGTTCGCCTACTACGGCCAGTCCGACTCCACGCTCGGCGTGGCGACGTACCGCGTCGGCGACCGCTACTCCGACCTGGCGGACCGGTGAGCCCCGGCCCGGCGACCTGGTTCGGCCCAGGTCCGCACCACCGCTGGCTCGAAGCCGAGGGCGACCGGCTCCTCGACTTCGCGCGCGGCTCGCGGCACCCTGCCGGCGGCTTCGCGTGGCTCGACGGCGCCGGCCGCCCCGACCTGGACCGGCCCGTCGAGCTGTGGATCTCGTGCCGGATGACGCACGTGTTCGCCCTGGGGCACATGCTCGGGCGGCCCGGGTGCGGCCCGCTGCTCGACCACGGGCTCGCCGCGCTCGCCGGCCGGTTCCACGACCACGACCACGGCGGCTGGTACGTCAAGGTCGCGACCGACGGGCTGCCCACCTCCCGCGCCAAGACCGCCTACGAGCACGCCTTCGTCGTCCTCGCCACCGCGTCGGCCACCTGCGCCGGCCGGCCCGGTGCGCGCGGTCTGCTCGACGAGGCGCTCGACGTGCTGCTCAACAGGTTCTGGGACGACGAGCACGGCATGGTCGTCGAGGAGTGGGACGAGCCCTTCGAGAAGCTCGACGGCTACCGCGGCGTCAACGCCAACATGCACACGGTCGAGGCGCTGCTCGCGGCCGCCGGCGCCACCGGCGACCGCACCCTGCTCGACCGCGCGCTGCGCGTCGTCGAGCGGGTCGTGCACACGCTCGGTCCCGCGCACCACTGGCGGCTCCCCGAGCACTTCCACCCCGACTGGACGCCGATCCTCGACTACAACATCGCGGAGCCGGCGCACCCGTTCCGGCCGTACGGCGCCACGATCGGGCACTGGCTCGAGTGGGCCCGGCTCGCGCTGCACCTGCGTGCCGAGCTCGGCGCGGACGCGCCGGGCTGGCTGCTCGACGACGCCAAGGCGCTGTTCGAGGCCTCGGTGAGTGAGGGCTGGGCGGTCGACGGTCGCGACGGCTTCGTCTACACCGTCGACTGGGACGGCCACCCCGTCGTGCACGAGCGGATGCACTGGGTCGTCGCCGAGGCGACCGCCACCGCGGCGGTCCTGCACGAGGTGACCGGCGACCCGATGTACCTCGAGTGGTACGCCACCTGGTGGGACCACGCGGCGACCTACTTCATCGACCCCGCGCACGGCTCCTGGCGGCACGAGCTCGACCGGGACAACCGGCTCAGCGGCGTGACGTGGAACGGCAAGCCGGACGTCTACCACGCGTTCCAGGCCACGCTGGTGCCGCGGCTCCCGGTCGCGCCGTACCTCCCGGCGGCGCTGCGCGACGGCCTTCTGGACTGAGCGGGCATCCGCTCGATTCGGTCCTGGGCCGTCCCGGTGGGACACTGGGGAGCGGTATGTCCCAGCCTGCGAAGACCCTTCCCCTCGTGTTCGACGAGCCGCGCGGCCGCAAGAAGCCCCCGCGCCACCTCGCCGACCTCTCCGCCGCCGAGCGCAAGGAGCTCGTCACCGGGCTCGGGCTGCCCGGCTTCCGGGCGCGGCAGCTCGCCACGCACTACTTCGCGCGGCTGGTCGACGACCCCGCGGAGATGACCGACCTGCCGGCCGCGGAGCGCGAGCAGCTCGTCGCCGGGCTGCTGCCGGAGCTGATGACGCCGCTGCGCACGCTCGAGGCCGACAAGGGCACCACGCGCAAGACGCTGTGGCGGCTGTTCGACGGGGCGCTGGTCGAGTCGGTGCTGATGCGCTACCCCGACCGCACCACCATGTGCGTCTCCTCGCAGGCCGGCTGCGGCATGGCCTGCCCGTTCTGCGCCACCGGCCAGGGCGGCCTGCAGCGCAACATGTCCACCGCCGAGATCGTCGAGCAGGTCGTCGCCGGCGCCCGCTCGCTGGCCCGCGGCGAGGTGCCCGGCGGTCCGGGCCGCGTCAACAACGTGGTCTTCATGGGCATGGGCGAGCCGATGGCCAACTACAAGGCGGTGATCGGTGCCGTACGCCGGCTCACCGACAAGTCTCCGGACGGGCTCGGCATGTCAGCGCGCGGCATCACCGTCTCCACCGTCGGCCTGGTGCCGCGGATCCGGCAGCTCGCCGAGGAGGGCATCCCGGTGACGCTCGCGCTGTCGCTGCACGCGCCGGACGACGAGCTGCGCAACGAGCTGGTCCCGATCAACACCCGCTGGTCGGTCCACGAGGCCGTCGAGGCGGCGTGGGACTACGCGCGCACGACCAAGCGCCGGGTGTCGATCGAGTACGCCATGATGCGCGACATCAACGACCAGGCCTGGCGCGCAGACCTGCTCGGCGACGTGCTGACGTCGTACGGCGACTGGGGCTGGGTGCACGTCAACCTGATCCCGCTGAACCCCACGCCCGGCTCGAAGTGGACCGCCTCGCGCCGCGAGGACGAGCGCGAGTTCGTGCGCAGGCTCGAGGCCAAGGGCGTGCCGACCACCGTGCGCGACACCCGTGGCAGCGAGATCGACGGCGCCTGCGGGCAGCTCGCCGCCATCGACGTCTGAGCGGTTCTGGGCTGTCTGACGGGGGGTTCAAAACCACCGTCCGCGAGGCGCAGACTGGGACCGAGTCGCACCCACCCATCGGGAGGAGACGCGGTGAACAGCAAGACCTGGCAGGTGACCCTCGCGATCAACGAGGACGGTGACGACACCTACGTCGACGCGGTCCTCCAGCTCGACAACAAGATGGAGATCCGCGGGCGAGGAATGAGCCGCCGCAACCCGCGCGACGAGTCCGAACCCCGGATCGGTGACGAGCTCGCCGCGGCCCGGGCGCTGTCGCACCTCGCGCACGAGCTGCTCGGCCTGGCCGCCGCGGACATCGAGTCCAAGACCCACGTGCCGCCGCGGTCGCTGGCCATCTGACACGCCGGCTCAGCCGGTCAGCAGCCCGACCGCCTCGGTCACGTCGTCGACGAGGTGCACCCGGGCGGCCATGGTCCGGTCGCGGGCCAGGGCCTCGAGGAGCGGCCACGCGGGCAGCTCCCGGGTCCAGTGGTCGGTGCCGACCAGCACCATCGGCGCCACCTCGTCGTCGTCGGCGTAGTAGTTCTCGCAGGCGTCCTGGAACACCTCCTGCACCGTGCCGGCACGCCCGGGAAGGAACACGATGCCGGCGTCGCACAGGTGCAGCAGGATGTCCTCGCGGATGGCGTTCTTGAAGTACTTCGCGATGTGCGAGGCCATCGGGTTCGGCGGCTCGTGCCCGTAGAACCACGTCGGGACACCGAGCGAGTCCGTGCCGGTCCAGCGGTTGCGGACCTCGAACGCCGCCTCCGCCCACGCCGCGACGCCGGTGCGGTACGTCGGTACGGCGGCGAGCAGGGCGAGCGCCTCGTCGAGCACGGCGTCGTCGTGGCCGGCGAGGTAGGCGCCCAGGTTCGCGGCCTCCATCGCGCCCGGACCGCCTCCTGTCGCGACGGTCAGCCCGGTCCGGGCGAGGTCGCGGCCGAGCCGGGCGGCGTCGCGGTACTCCGTCGAGCCGCGCTCGATCGCGTGGCCGCCCATCACACCGACGAGTCGGACCCCGGCGGTGTGCTCGGCGAGCGCGTCGTCGATGGCGTGGTCGTGCAGCGCCTGCGCGAGGTGGTCGGTGACGTCGGTGCTCGTGCGTGCCCAGGCGTAGGCGCGCGCGTCCGGCGTCGCGTCGTACCCCTGCTCGAGATCGCGGTAGAGATCGTCGGGGGAGTAGAGCGTGGCGCGGTATGGGTCGACCGGCACGTCCGGCACCCGCGGGAACACCAGGGCGCCCCGGCGACGGAGGTCGGCCTCGACGTCCGGGTCGAGCAGGCAGCCGAGCAGCAGCGCACCGCGCGCGTCGAGCCGGCGCAGCGCTTCGCCGTGCTGCCGCAGGTCGAGCGACTGCATCCGCCAGTGCCGCATCGACGTGACGCCCGCAGCGAGCAGGGCGTCCAGCTCCTCGAGCGACTCGATCTCGTGGGTGGCGGGGCGGCGGTCGGGCACGACCGTCAGCCTATGGGCAGGATCAGGCGTTGCCGAACCGGCAACTGAGTTTGTCACCGCGTGGGCATTGACCGCACGCTTGTCCCATGAGCGAGACACACGAGCACCGGCACGGACAGGCCGAGGGCGAGCACACGGACATGTTCGAGCCGCACGCCTGGGACGAGCGCTACTCGGGACCCGAGACCGTCTGGAGCGGGCGGCCCAATCCGCAGCTCGTCGCCGAGGTGTCCGGGCTGACGCCAGGGACCGCCCTGGACGTCGGCTGCGGCGAGGGCGGCGACGTCATCTGGCTCGCCCAGCAGGGCTGGACGGTGACCGGAGCCGACTTCTCCGCCAAGGGCCTCGCTCGCGCGGCCGGCCACGCCGCGGAGGCCGGCGTTGCCGACCGATGCGACTGGTGGCAGGTGGACGCCCGGGCGTTCGCCGCGAAGGGCCGGGAGTTCGACCTGGTCACCACGCACTTCCTGCACCCACCGGAAGCCGGGATGGCTGCGGTGGCGCGGCGCCTCGCGGAGGCGGTCGCGCCAGGCGGGCACCTGCTGGTCGTCGGGCACGCGCCCACCGAGGAGTTCGTCGGGACGATGAGCGAGGGCCACCGGCGCGCCATGTGGGTCGCCGAGGACCTGCTGCCGGCGTTGCCGGACGACTTCGAGGTGCTGGTCGCCGAGCAGCGGTCCCGCACGGCCACTCGGGACGGCCGGACGATGGAGATCGAGGACGCCACGCTGCACGCCCGCCGCCGGTGAGCAGACGGGACGTCAGTCGAGGTCCATCGTGTAGCAGACCGCCGTCCCCTCGAGCAGCAGCGTGCCGTCGCCGCGGTGCACGGTCGTGCGCAGCTCGGTGATCGGCTTGTCCTCGCGTGCCTCGAGGACCTCGACCCGGCCGGTGATCGTGTCGCCCGGCCGGCCCGGTGCCCGGAAGTCCCAGTTCACGTTGAGGAACACCGTGCCCGGCCCCGGCAGCTTCTCCGCCACGACGGCGTTGAGGATCGCGCTGGTGATCCCGCCCTGCACGACGATCTCGCCGAAGCGGGACCGCCGCGCCGCCTCCTCGTCGTAGTGGAGCGGGTTGTAGTCGCCGCTGATCCGGCTGAACAGGGCGATGTCGTCGGCGGTGATCGTGCGGGACATCTCGGCGGTGTCCCCGACACGTGGCGGGGTCCAGCTCATGGCCGGAGCGTAGGCCCGGCCGGCCGGACCCCGCCGTACCGTGTCTAGAACGCCGACGCCAGCAGCTCGCCGTACAACGCGTGCTCGTCGGCGACCTCGGGGTCGAGCCCGCGGGCACGGAACCAGGCGCAGACGTTGGCGCAGTCGCGCATCAGGAAGTCCATGCCCTGGGGGTTCGCGACGATGTCGACCGCCTGGGGGAGGTCGATCACCACGAGGCGTTCGCCCGCCGCCAGGATGTTGTACGGCGAGAGGTCCCCATGAGCCACGCCGTGCCGGGCGAGCGCGGCCATCGCGTCGCGCAGCTGGTCGAAGTACGACCGCAGCAGCTCCCGATCGGGCCGGGTCTGCGCGAGCCGCGGCGCGGCCACGCCGTCGACGTGAACGAACTCCATGAGGATCTCGGTCCCGTCGATCTGCACCGGGTAGGGGACCGGCACGCCCGCCTCCCAGAACCGCTTGAGCGCCTCCCACTCGGCCCACGCCCACTGCCCGGCGGCGACGGCGCGGCCGTGCGCGCTGCGCTTGGCCATCGCGCGGGCGTCGCGGGAGTTCCGGGTGCGCCGGCCCTCGGTGTAGGTGCTGCTGCGGTGGAAGGACCGGTGCTCCTCGTCGCGGTAGCGCTTCGCGGCCATCACGACCGCCTGCGACGGATCGTCGGGGACGGCGCGCTCGAGGAGGAAGACGTCGGCCTCCTTGCCGGTCTTCAGCACGCCGAGCTCGGTGTCGACCGCCGCCTGCGACGTGACCACCCAGTCGGGGCGTGGCTCGGGCCCACGGCACAGCGGCTCGACGCTGTGCCACGTGGACCAGCGCTGGTCGTCGCCCGGGTCGTCGTACGCCTTGAAGTCGAAGACGAACCGGTCGTCGAGGTCGGAGATGTCGGACGGATCGGTGGTGTCGACCGGTGCCAGGTCGTCCCAGGGCAGGTCGACGGGTCGTTGCTCACGGGTGCCGGTGAGCTCGGCGAGAACGCGCTCAGACGCGCGTGAGGTGTGACGCGAGGACATCGCGGTGGTGGCTCCTGGAGTGAGAGGAAGAGGGGTTCGCGGACATGCGAACGACAAGGACGCGCATGCTCCCCTCCTCTCATCCGGGCCGACGCCGTACGGCGGCCCACCGGTCACGTGGGCACCAGGGTGAGGTACGTCGCCCTCGCGCGCAACTGATTTGTTCCCGAGCGTCCGCGCACGTCGGCGCCGGGCCCTAGGCTGGTGCGAGTCGCACACTCGGAGGTTCCGTGTCTCTCGCCGCCCGCGGCCGCCGGCTGACCGCGCTCGCCGCGGTCGCCGCGCTGCTCGCCGTCCTGGTCGCCGTGCCGGTCGTCACGAGTGGCGGCGCCGGTGCCGCCGAGCCCCGGTTCACGCCGGGAGCGCCGGGCGCCGGGGACCCCTACTTCGCCCGCGCGGGCAACGGCGGCCACGACGTGCAGCACTACGACGTCGGCGTGCGCTACGCCCTCGCGTCGGGCCGGCTGGACGGCACCACGACCATCACCAGCCGGGCCACGCAGGACCTCTCGCGGTTCAACCTCGACCTGGTGCTGCAGGTCAGCGGCGTCACGGTCGACGGCCGGCTGGCGCGGTTCTCCCAGACCCGGGGCGAGCTCACCGTCGTGCCCGCGTCGCCGATCGCGCGTGGCGCGACGTTCCGCACCACGGTGACCTACGGCGGGAAGCCCGACGAGGTCTTCCGCGGCGGGACCAACCCCTGGATCCGCAGCGACAACGAGGTGATGGCGACCAACGAGCCGCACATAGCCGCGTGGTGGTTCCCGTCCAACGACCACCCGACCGACAAGGCCACGTTCGACATCGCGGTCACGGTGCCGGCCGGGCAGCAGGCGGTCAGCAACGGCGACCACGCCGGCACGACCTCGGCGGACGGCTGGGACACCTGGCGCTGGCACGTGCCGGACCCCATGGCGACCTACCTCGCGTTCTTCGCAGCCGGCCGGTTCCAGACCGAGAGCGGTGTCGCGCGCGGGCTGCCGTACTTCAACGCGGTGTCGATGGGTCTCGCGCCGGGCAACCGGGCCGACGCGATGCGCCTCATGCGCCGCTCCCCGGGCATCGTGCGATGGCTGGAGACGCAGCTCGGGCCGTACCCGTTCAGCTCGACCGGCGGCGTCACGACCTCGCTCTTCGCCGGGTTCGCGCTCGAGAACCAGGGCCGTCCGACGTACCCCTTCCTCGGCAACGGCAGCTACGGCCGCACCACCGTCGTGCACGAGCTCGCCCACCAGTGGTTCGGCGACCACGTGTCGGTCGGCCGATGGCGCGACATCTGGCTCAACGAGGGCTTCGCGTCCTGGTTCGAGTGGCGCTACGCCGAGACCCACGGGGGCAAGCCGGCGCAGCAGAAGCTGCTGGCGCGCTACTCCGGGTACGACGCCGACGACCCGCTCTGGCGGAAGAACCTCACCGACCCCGGCAAGCACCAGCTGTTCTCGTTCCCGGTCTACGAGCGCGGCGCGATGGCCGTGCAGGCGCTGCGCACGCGCATCGGGGGCAGGGCGTTCGACCGGCTGCTGCGCACCTGGGTGGAACGGCGGGGCGACGGCAACGGGCGTGTCAGCCAGTTCGAACGACTCGCCGAGGAGGTCTCGGGCAAGCAGCTCGACCGGTTCTTCGACACCTGGCTCCGCTCCGGGCGCAAGCCGGCGCGCACCGCCGCCAACGGCCTGCGCTGACCGTTCCACCACCAGTTCCGGGCGCTGACTAGGTGGCCGGTCCGGGGCTAGGGTCGGCGGCATGGCTCACCACGGCACCTACGCGGAGACCTACCGGCGCAGCATCGAGGACCCCGAGAGCTTCTGGGGCGAGCAGGCCGGGCTGGTGGACTGGATCCACAAGCCCACCCGTGTGCTCGACTCCGACCGGCCGCCGTTCTACCGCTGGTATCCCGACGGCACCCTCAACACCTGCTACAACGCGCTCGACCGCCACGTGGTGGCCGGGCACGGCGACCGGGCCGCGCTGATCTACGACAGCCCGGTGACCGGCACCAAGCAGACCTTCACCTACGCGGACCTGGTCGAGAAGGTCGCGACCTTCGCCGGCGCGCTGCGCGGCTTCGGCGTCGAGAAGGGCGACCGCGTCGTCATCTACATGCCGATGATCCCGGAGGCCGTGGTCGCGATGCTGGCCTGCGCCCGCATCGGCGCCGTGCACTCGGTGGTCTTCGGCGGCTTCGCGGCCCACGAGCTGGCGATCCGCATCGACGACGCCAAGCCCAAGGTGCTGGTGACCGCGTCGTGCGGCATCGAGCCCAGCCGGGTCGTGGAGTACAAGCCGATGGTCGACCGCGCGCTCGAGCTCGCCGAGCACAAGCCCAAAGCCGTCGTGGTCAAGCAGCGGCCGGAGGCCGAGGCGACGCTCGACGAGGGCCGCGACTACGACTGGAACCTCGTGATGAAGGCCGGCCTCACCTCGCCGGCCGAGTGCGTCGAGGTGAAGGCGACCGACCCGCTCTACGTGCTCTACACGTCCGGCACGACCGGCCGGCCCAAGGGCATCGTCCGCGACAACGGCGGCCACGCGGTCGCGATGGCCTGGTCGCTGCCCAACGTCTACGACGTGCACGCCGGCCAGGTGTGGTGGGCGGCCTCCGACGTGGGCTGGGTCGTCGGCCACTCCTACATCGTCTACTCCCCGCTGATCTGCGGCGCGACGACCGTGCTCTACGAAGGCAAGCCCGTCGGTACGCCGGACGCCGGCGCGTTCTGGCGGGTGATCGCCGAGCACGGTGTCGAGGCGCTGTTCACCGCGCCCACCGCCGTTCGCGCGATCAAGAAGGAGGACCCCAAGGCGGCCCTCCTCACCGACCACGACGTCTCACACCTGCGCACGCTGTTCCTGGCGGGGGAGCGGCTCGACCCGGACACCTGGGAGTGGGCGACCGACGTGCTCGGCGTGCCCGTGGTCGACAACTGGTGGCAGACCGAGACCGGCTGGCCGATCGCGGCCAACCTGCGCGGCCTCGACCCGATGCAGATCAAACCGGGCTCACCGAGCGTGCCGGTGCCGGGTTACGCGGTGGAGGTCCTCGACGAGCGCGGCGAGCCCGTCTCCGCCGGCACCGACGGCGCGATCTGCATCAAGCTGCCGCTGCCACCCGGGACGCTGCCCACGCTGTGGGGAGACGACGAGCGGTACGTCGCGTCGTACCTCTCGGCGTACGACGGCTACTACCTGTCCGGCGACGGCGGCTACGTCGACGAGGACGGCTACCTGTTCGTGATGGGCCGCACCGACGACGTCATCAACGTCGCCGGCCACCGGCTGAGCACCGGGTCGATGGAGGCGGTGATCGCCTCCCACCCGGCCGTGGCGGAGTGCGCGGTCATCGGCGTCGCCGACCCGCTCAAGGGACAGCTGCCGCGCGGCTTCGTGGTGCTCAAGGCCGGCGTCGCCGACGACCAGGAGTCCGTCGACGCCGTCGCGAAGGAGCTGATCCGACGGGTGCGCGACGAGATCGGCGCGGTGGCGGCGTTCAAGGACGTCACGGTCGTGAGCGGCCTGCCCAAGACGCGGTCCGGGAAGATACTCCGGAAGACGATGCGGGAGATCGCCGACGGCTCCGACCCGGCCGTGCCCTCGACGATCGAGGACCCGGGCGTCCTCGACACGATCAAGCCGGCGCTGCGCCGGGAGTGAGCGTCAGCCCAGGGAGTCAGCCCAGGGAGTCAGCCCAGGGAGTCGTCCGCCCACGGCGCGGCGTGCCGCGGCCGGGCCTCGGCACGCGCCCGCTGGCGCGGCACGCCCGCCCGCATGAGGTGGTGGGCGCGGGCCAGGTCGACCGGACGGGACCAGAGGTAGCCCTGGCCCATCGTGCAGGAGGCCTCCTTGAGCCAGGCCGCCTGCTCGGGGAGCTCGACGCCCTCGGCGACGGTGGTGAGCTGCATGGTGCGGCTCATCGCGATGATCGCCTCGGTCACCGACGCGCCCTCGCGGCCGTCGCAGACGTTGTCCACGAACGTCTTGTCGACCTTGAGGATGTCGACGGGCAGCCGGGAGAGGTAGGCCAGCGAGCTGTAGCCGGTGCCGAAGTCGTCGATCGCCACGTGCACGCCGAGGTCGCGCAGCGCGGCGAGCCGCTCGACGGCACCGGCCATGTCGTCGAGCAGCACCGACTCGGTGATCTCCAGGACGAGGTGGCGCGGGGCCAGCCCGGAGTCGTCCAGCGCGGCGACGACCCAGTCGACGAAGTCGGCCTGGACGATCTGCTGTGCCGCGACGTTGACCGACATCGTCGGCTGGTGCAGCGGGGACTGCAGGCCGACGGCGGCGAAGCACGCCTCCCGCAGCACCCAGTGGCCGAGCTCGACGATCAGCCCGCTCTGCTCGGCGATCGAGATGAACGACTGGGGCGCGAGCAGCCCGCGGGTCGGGTGCTGCCAGCGGACCAGCGCCTCGAAGCCGGTGATCGTCTCGGTGCGCAGGTCGACGGTGGGCTGGAAGTGCAGCACGAACTGCTCGTCGGCGATGGCCTGCTGCAGCTCGCCGCGGATCGCCAGCCGCTCGAGGGCGAGCGCGTGCAGGCCGGGCTCGTAATGCGCGTACGTCGCCTTGCCGCGGTCCTTCGCCCAGGCCATCGCCACGTCGGCGTTGCGCAGCAGCTCGGCGCTGCTCAGGTCGGGGTCGGTGGCGACGGCGATGCCGATGCTGGCGTGGGCCGAGACCGCGCTGTCCTCGACGCGGAACGGCTCGTGCAGCCGGCTCAGGATCCGGCGCGCCATCGCCTCGGCGCCATCGGCGTCGCGACCCTCGAGCAGCACCGCGAACTCGTCGCCGCTGATCCGCGCGACCGTGTCGGCGGGCCCCAGCTCGGCCCGGAGCCGGGTGCCGAACTCGGTGAGCACCTGGTCGCCGACCGCGTGACCGCGGCTCTCGTTGATGTGCTTGAAGTCGTCGATGTCGCACATCAGCACGGCCAGCGGCTCCCGGCGTACGGCGAGCCGCTCGGTGGCGTGCTCGAGCCGGTCGCGGAACAGCTGCCGGTTGGCCAGCCCGGTGAGGGGGTCGCGCAGGGTGTGCTGGTCGGCCTGGTCCTCCTGGCCGTGCCGCTCGGTGACGTCGCGGACGGTCAGCACCCAGCCCTCGATGGAGGGGTCGTCGCTCCGGTCGGCGAGCGTGCCGGCCAGCACCTGCGGCCGGCCCTCGCCGGCGTCCATCCGCAGCGTCACGTCGTGGTCGCCGCCGCGGGAGGTGACCAGGTGGCGCGCGATCGTGGCGGCGTCGGAGGCCGACAGCAGGTCGACCAGGCGGCGCCCGACGAGGTGCTCGGGGAGCAGACCCAGGATCGAGACCGCGGACGGGCTGACGTAGCTCAGCGTCGAGTCGTGGTCGAGGACGGCGACGAGGTCGGGGCTGGACTCGACGAGGGCCGACATCCGCCGGACGTCGGCGCCGACGCGCTCACGACTGTCGAGCTCGCGGGCCAGGTCGCGGTGCCGGCCGGAGATCCGGCGCAGCGCGAGCAGGCCGCCGAGAGCGAGCAGCGCGAGCAGGCCGCCGCTGGCGCCCAGGGCGTAGAGGTCGGTGCTGGCCTGGCGCCGGGTGAGGTCCTCGCCGACGGCGTCGGTCTGCGCCTCCAGGGCCGCGAGCGCCACCGGGTCGGAGGTGTCGGCGATCCAGAGGGCGAGCCGCTTCTCGAGCGCGTCGCCGTCGCCGGGGGAGATGCCGGAGTCGACCAGCTTCTGCACCGCCCGGCTCGTCGCCGAGGCCGCCGCAGTGCTCGGTCGTCGGTCGAGCCCGTCGAGGCTGCCGCTGAGGCGGGCGTAGGCGGCGTACTGCGCGTCGACGCGGTCGTCGACCGCGTGCACGGCTCGGAGGGCGCCGAACGCGACGACGGCGAGGACGACCGCCCCCACCGCTGCGCCGCCGACGCCAAGCCGCCCCACCCGGCCCTGCTCCATCACCACCCCTGTCACGCAGGCCCCCACCTGCAACGCACGTTTCGTGCCGCGACGAAGGTAACCGCTGCTGCGCAGGAAACCGCGCATATCCGACGCCGAAACGCCGGTGGATGCAGGGGTCAGTGGCCGCCCACGAACGGCGCCATCGCGCGGGCCAGCACGCTGGGCCGGCCGGTCAGCCGCTCCTCGGCGTCGGCGGCGGTCATCACCCGAAGCCCGACGTTGACGCCGAGCCAGCGCAGCGGCTCCGGCTCCCAGCGCCGCGACCGGTGCCCGACCCACGGCAGCCGGGTCAGCTCGGTCTCCTCGCCGAGGATCAGGTCGCGCAGCGTCCGGCCGGCGAGGTTGGAGGTGCCGACACCGTCCCCGACGTACCCGCCGGCCCAGGCCAGCCCGGTGGGCCGGTCGAGCCCGACGGACGCGCACCAGTCCCGGGCGATGCCCAGCGCGCCGCCCCAGGCGTGCGTCCAGCGCGCCCCCGCGAGTGCGGGGAGCATCCCGGTGGCGGTCCTGCGCAGCTTGGCGAACACCGCGGGCTCGTGGTCGAAGGACGGGTCGATGCGGGAGCCGAAGTGGTACGGCGCGCCGCGGCCGCCGAACACCAGCCGGCCGTCGGCGGTGCGCTGGCCGTAGACGATGAGGTGCCGGTGGTCGCTGAACGTCTCGCGGCCGGCCAGGCCGATGCGGGCCCAGACGTCGTCAGGCAGCGGCTCGGTGGCGACGACGAGGGAGTAGACCGGCACGACCGCGCGGCGCTCGCCCTCCAGCCGGGGTGTGTAGCCCTCGGTGGCGCGGACCACCACGTCGGCGCGGACGGTGCCGCGGTCGGTGCGGACGCGGTGCGGCTCGACGGCCAGCGCCCGTGTCTGCTCGTGGATGGTGCCTCCGCGCCGCTCGACCGCGGCGGCGAGCCCCCGCACGAGGCGGGCGGGATGGATCGCGGCGCAGTCCCCGGTGTACGTCGCGCCCACGGTGCCGGTCGCGGCCAGCCGCTCACGTGCCTCGCGCGCGTCGAGCAGACGCAGGTCGTGCTCGTCGCGGCCCCAGGCGCGCGCCTCGGCGACCTCGGCCCGGGCGGCGCGGAGCTGGGCCGGACCGCGGGCCACGACGACCGTGCCGCCCTTGCGGGCCTGGGCGTCGATGCCCTCGACGTCGGCCACGCGGAGCACCTCGTCGACGGTGGCACGCATCGCCTGGTGCTGGGCGAGCGCGAGCTCGCGGCTGGACCCGGGCAGCCGGGTGAGCGACGCCAGGCTCTGCGGGAACAGCGCGGAGCACCAGCCGCCGTTGCGGCCGGACGCACCGAACCCGGCGACCTCGGCCTCGAGCACGACCACCCGCAGGGTCGGGTCGGCGGCCAGCAGGTAGTAGGCGGTCCACAGCCCGGTGTAACCGGCGCCGACGATCGCCACGTCGGCGTCCCGGTCACCTGGCAGGGCCGGCCGCGGCGTCCAGTCGTCACCGGCGGTGGCGTGCCACAGCGAGAGTCCGGCGTACGACGTACCGGATGCGCTCAGCGCACACCCCAGGAGTAGGTCTGCTTGCGCAGCTTGAGGTACATGAACGTCTCGGTCGACACGACGTTCTCCATCGTGCGGATCTTGGTCGACAGCACCTCGAGCAGGGCCTGGTCGCTCTCGCAGACCACCTCGACCAGGAGGTCGTAGGAGCCCGCGGTGATGACGACGTAGTCGACCTCTTCGAGCTGGGCGATGGCGTCCGCGATCGGCTCCAGCTCGCCCTTGGTGCGGATGCCGATCATGGCCTGGCACGCGAACCCGAGCTCGAGCGGGTCGGTGACCGCCACGACCTGCATGACGCCGCCCTCGATGAGTCGCTGGACACGCTGGCGGACCGCGGCCTCGCTGAGACCCACGACCTTGCCGATGGCGGCGTACGACCGCCGGCCGTCCTGCTGGAGCTCCTCGATGATCGCCTTGGAGACGTCGTCGAGCACGACAGAAGCCCCGTTCCTCCCGCTTCGCGCGTTCATGGGGTGATGGTGTCAGTCCGGGTGGGGGTCGTCAAAGATTCTGATGCCGAAAAGTGTAGGAATTCGTTGCGGGGAGGTTACGTGTCCACCGAATCCCTTGTGGCGACCCCTTGCCTCTGACAGTATCCACAGCAGCCGGACAGGGGGACCGTGCCGGCCTGTCCCTGCCCCCGTGTTGAGGGAGGAATGACCTCGATGTCCAACGACCGACTCGCTCTCGAGGCCCTGGTCCGTGCCCAGCTCGCCTCCGGACGCGGCCTCAGCCGCCGCAGCTTCCTCCGTGGCGCCGGCCTCGCCGGTCTTGCCGTCGGCGCCCCCGCGCTCCTGTCCGCCTGCGGCACCGAGGCCGCGCGCCAGACCACCGAGTCCTGCGTCACCGAGGACAAGTCGGACACCGAGAAGACCCTTGCGATCTCCAACTGGCCGCTCTACATCGACGAGGCCAAGCGCAACGGCAAGACCGTCTACCCGACGATCGAGAAGTTCGAGAAGGAGACGGGCATCCAGGTCGAGTACACGACCGACTTCAACGACAACAACGAGTTCTTCGGCATCGTCCGCAACCAGCTCGCCGACTGCCAGCCGACCGGCCGGGACATCATCGTGCCCACCGACTGGATGGCGGCGCGGATGATCGAGCTCGGCTGGATCCAGGAGCTGAACAAGGACAACCTGCCCAACGTGCAGGCCAACCTGATCGAGAGCCTCCGCAGCCCCAGCTGGGACCCGGACCGGAAGCGTTCCGTGCCGTGGCAGAGCGGCCTGACCGGCATCGCCTACAACGCCGATCTGACCGACGAGGTCCGCAGCTTCGAGGAGCTGCTGAGCCGCTCCGACCTCAAGGGCCGGGTCAGCCTCCTGTCCGAGATGCACGACACGATGGTGTTCCTGCTGCTGATGACCGGAGCCAACCCGGAGGACTTCACCGAGGACGAGTTCGGCACGGCCATCGACCGGCTCGCCGAGGCGGTCGACGCCGGCCAGATCCGCGCGTTCACCGGCAACGACTACGCCCAGGACCTGGTCAAGGGCAACATCGTCGCCTGCGAGGCCTGGTCGGGCGACGTGATCCAGCTGCAGTTCGACAACCCGAACATCAAGTTCGTCGCTCCCGAGGAGGGCATCTCCCTGTGGAGCGACAACATGCTGGTGCCGAACCAGGGCTTCCACAAGGCGAACGCCGAGGCCTGGATGAACTTCTACTACCAGCCGGAGATCGCCGCCGAGGTGGCCGCCTGGGTGAACTACATCTGCCCGGTCAAGGGTGCGCAGGAGGCCATGGAGAAGATCGACCCCGACCTCGTCGACAACGAGCTGATCTTCCCGACCGACGAGACGCTGGCCAACGGCTACGACTTCATGGCGCTCGACACCAAGACCGAGCAGAAGTACCAGCAGATGTTCGCCGACGTGATCGGAGCCTGACATGGCCGATGGACAGGCAGCGGGTGCAGACCTGAAGCTCACCGGCGTCACCAAGCGGTTCGGCTCGTTCACCGCGGTCGACGACCTCGACCTCGAGGTCGCCTCCGGGCAGTTCTTCGCCCTGCTCGGGCCGTCCGGCTGCGGCAAGACCACCACGCTCCGCATGGTCGCGGGTCTCGAGGAGCCGACCGCCGGCACGATCACGATCGGTGGCGAGGACATCGGCCGGCTCAAGCCCTACAAGCGGCCGGTCAACACGGTCTTCCAGAACTACGCGCTCTTCCCGCACCTCGACATCTTCGAGAACGTCGCGTTCGGGCTGCGCCGCCGCGGCATCAAGGACGTCAAGGCCACGGTGGAGGAGATGCTCGAGCTCGTCGAGCTCGGCGGCTACGCCAAGCGCCGTCCCGCCCAGCTGTCCGGTGGCCAGCAGCAGCGCGTCGCGCTCGCGCGTGCGCTGATCAACCGGCCGCGCGTGCTGCTGCTCGACGAGCCGCTCGGCGCGCTCGACCTCAAGCTGCGCCGGCAGATGCAGATCGAGCTCAAGCGCATCCAGACTGAGGTCGGGATCACCTTCATCCACGTCACGCACGACCAGGAGGAGGCCATGACCATGGCCGACACCGTCGCCGTGATGAACCAGGGCGTCATCGAGCAGATGGGCCCGCCGGCCGAGCTCTACGACAACCCGGCCACGACGTTCGTGTCGAACTTCCTCGGGCAGTCCAACCTGGTGAAGGCCTCGATCATCGACGGGCACGACGACGTGCTCGTCGTGGACGTGCACGGCACCAAGGTGGTCGCGCCGAAGGCCCGCGCCCGGCGAACCGAGGGACAGGTGTGGGTCGGTGTGCGGCCCGAGAAGGTCTTCCTCGGTGCCGCCGGCGTCGACGAGGGCGACTACGGCGACAACGTGCTGCCCTCGGGCACCGTCACCGACGTCAGCTTCATCGGCGTGAGCACGCAGTACCTCGTGCGGATGCCGTGGGACCAGGAGCTCACGGTCTTCGAGCAGAACACCGGCGCCCGCGAGCAGTTCCGGGTCGGCGACAAGGTCGACCTGCACTGGTCCGCCGCGCACACGTTCCTGCTCGACGCCGCCCAGGACGCGCACGCCGGTGACGAGACCTACGCCCAGCTCGCCGGAGCCTCCACGACATGAGCACCACCCCACGAAGCCGCTCGCTGCGCTCGCACCTCCGCGGGGGCCCCGGATGAGCGTCGCGCAGTTCGGTGGAGCCGTCGCCGTCGAAGCCGGCGGACCGGGCGGCGAGGTCGAGCAGGAGCGCCGGAGCGGACGCACCGGCTACCTGTTGCTGCTCCCGGGCCTGCTGTGGCTCGTGATCTTCTTCGTCGTACCGACGATCCAGCTGGTCGCGACCGGTCTCTACGACCCCAACGGGTCGCTCGACACCGGTTACGCGATGACCTGGTCGTGGGGCAACTACTGGGACGTCCTGGTGCAGTACCAGGAGCAGTTCCTCCGCTCGTTCGGCTACGCGTTCATCGCGACGGTGGCGTGCGTGCTGCTCGGCTACCCGCTCGCCTACGCGATCGCGTTCAAGTCGGGCCGGTGGAAGAACCTCATGCTGGTGCTGGTGATCGCGCCGTTCTTCACCAGCTTCCTGGTGCGGACGCTGGCCTGGAAGTCGATCCTCGCGGACAACGGCTTCGTCGTGGAGCTGTTGAAGACACTGCAGGTGCTGCCGGAGGACGGGCGGCTGCTGGCGACTCCCGTCGCCGTGGTCACCGGCCTGACCTACAACTTCCTGCCGTTCATGGTGCTGCCGCTCTACGCCAGCCTGGAGAAGATCGACCCGCGGTTGGTCGAGGCCAGCAAGGACCTCTACGCCAACGGCGTGACGTCGTTCCGCAAGGTGACGCTGCCTCTGTCGGCGCCCGGTCTGGTCGCGGGGACGCTGCTGACCTTCATCCCGGCCGCGGGTGACTACATCAACTCCGAGCTGCTGGGCACTCCGCAGCAGCGGATGATCGGCAACGTCATCGACAACCTGTTCCTCGTGCAGCTCGACTACCCGGCCGCCGCGGCGAGCTCGGTGCTGCTGATGGTCGCGATCACCTGCCTGGTCGTCTTCTACGTCCGCCGAGCCGGGACGGAGGAGCTGCTGTGACACGCACCGGACGCTGGATCACCGAGCACCTGGTCATGGCCATCGCGCTGCTCGTGCTCGGCTACATGTTCCTGCCGATCTTCTTCGTGGTCCTGATGTCGTTCAACGACCCGACCAGCCGGCTCAACTACGAGTTCCAGGCGTTCACCTGGGACAACTGGTTGAACCCGTGCGCCCCGGCCGGCATGTGCGAGTCGGTCGTCAAGAGCATCGAGATCGGCTTCCTGGCCACGCTGTTCGCGACGATCCTCGGCACGCTGGTCGCCTTCGCGCTGGTGCGGCACCGGTTCCGTGGGCGCGGCGCCACGAGCCTGCTGATCTTCCTGCCGATGGCCACGCCCGAGGTGGTCATGGGCTCGTCGCTGCTGGCGCTGTTCACGAGCGCGGGTCTCGCCGGGTCGCTCGGCTTCGGGTCGATCCTGGTCGCACACATCATGTTCTGCCTGTCGTTCGTCGTGGTGACGGTGAAGGCACGGCTGGCCGGTCTCGACTCGCGCTACGAGCAGGCGGCGATGGACCTCTACGCCAACGAGTGGCAGACGTTCTGGCGGATCACGTTCCCGCTGGTGTTCCCGGGCATCCTGGCCGCGGCGCTGCTGGCGTTCTCGCTCTCGTTCGACGACTTCATCGTCACGAACTTCAACCACGGCAACACGATCACGTTCCCGATGTTCGTCTGGGGCGCCAACCAGCGCGGCATCCCGCCGCAGGTCAACGTCGTCGGCACGGTGATGTTCCTGATCGCGCTGGCGCTCGTGCTCGGCGGAGGGCTCCTGCAGCGCCGCCGGGAGCGATGACCTCCCGCGACCACCCGGCTCTCGCGGACGCGAAGCCGGAGGTCTTCTGGCTCGACGACCCGGCCCGGCCGGACCCGCTGCCCGCGTTGCACGGGACGCAGTCGGCCGACCTGGCCGTCGTCGGCGGCGGGTACGCCGGGCTCTGGACCGCGCTGCGCGCGAAGGAGCGCGACCCCATGCTCGACGTCGTGGTGCTCGAGCAGGGCCGCTGCGGCGACCAGGCCAGCGGCCGCAACGGCGGCTTCGCCTCGGCCAGCCTCACGCATGGGTTCCTCAACGGGATGGCCCGGTGGCCCGACGAGATGGCCACGCTCGACCGGCTCGGCGCCGAGAACCTCGACGCGATCGGCAAGACCGTCGCCGAGCACGGCATCGACTGCAACTGGGAGCGCACGGGCGAGCTCACCGTGGCGTCCCAGCCGCACGAGGCCGAGGAGCTGGCCGAGCTGGCCGAGTCGATGCGTCGTGCCGGCCACGACGCAGAGCTGCTGGACGCCGCCGCGACCCGAGCGCGGGTGAACTCCCCGACGTACCAGGCGGGGCTGTTCGAGCCGCACGCCACCGCGATGGTCGAGCCGGCGCGACTCGCCTGGGGGCTGCGCGACGCGTGCGCGCGGCTCGGCGTGCGCGTCTTCGAGGGCACGCGCGTCGACGAGGTGGAGCGGCAGGGCGCCGGACTGCGG
>NZ_CAMPGZ010000017.1 GCF_946885725.1 uncultured Nocardioides sp. | reverse complement strand
CGATCTTGATCACCTCGACGAGCTTGTTGAGCTGCTTGGTGACCTGCTCGAGCGGCGACTCCTCGACGTTGACCACGATCGTCATCCGGGAGATCTCCGGGTGCTCGGTCGGGCCCACAGCGAGAGAGTCGATGTTGAAGCCGCGGCGGCTGAACAGGCCGGCCACGCGGGCCAGCACGCCGGGCTTGTTCTCGACCAGGACCGAAAGGGTGTGGCGGCTCATCGTTCTCCTCCGTCGTTCGTGGTCTCGACAGGCTCGACCACCCGAAGCGCGCTCACAGGTCGTCCTCCTCGGTTTCGGCACGCTCGCTTCGCTCGCTGCTCAACCACCGCCGGAGGGTGCCGGCGTCCACGTGTGTCGTCCTCACAGGTCGTCCTCTTCGAAAACGGGCGCCATGTCGCGCGCGAACTTGATGTCGTCGTTGCTGGTGCCGGCGGCGACCATCGGCCACACCATCGCGTCGCGGTGGACGCGGAAGTCCACGACGACCGGCACGTCGTTGATCTCCATGGCTTTGTTGATCGTCGCGTCGACGTCGTCCGGCGAGTCGCACGAGAGACCCACGCAGCCGTAGGCGTCGGCGAGCTTCACGAAGTCGGGGATGCGCTTGGACTGCAGGTCGGTGTTGGAGTAGCGCTCGTTGTAGAAGAGCGTCTGCCACTGCCGCACCATGCCGAGCGACTCGTTGTTGATCACCGCGACCTTGATCGGGATGCCCTCGATCGCACAGGTGGCGAGCTCCTGGTTGGTCATCTGGAAGCAGCCGTCGCCGTCGATCGACCACACGGTCGTGTCGGGGCGACCGACCTTGGCGCCCATCGCGGCGGGCACGGAGAAGCCCATGGTGCCGAGGCCGCCCGAGTTGATCCAGGTGCCGGGCTTCTCGTAGCCGATGAAGTGGGTGGCCCACATCTGGTGCTGGCCGACGCCGGCGACGTAGATCGCGTCGGGGCCGGCGATGCGGCCGAGCCGCTCCATGACGTACTGCGGCGCGAGCGAGCCGTCGGCGGGCTGCTCGTAGCCGAGCGGGTACTTCTTCTTCACGCCCGCCAGGAACTCCACCCAAGCCTCGTAGTCGCCCTGACGGCCCTGGTCGGCCTCGGCCTGCAGCGCCACGACGAGGTCGGCGATCACCTCGCGGCAGTCGCCGACGATCGGGACGTCGGCATGGCGGTTCTTGCCGATCTCGGCGGGGTCGATGTCGGCGTGGATGACCTTGGCGTGCGGGGCGAACGAGTCGAGGTTGCCGGTCACCCGGTCGTCGAACCGCGCGCCGAGGCTGATGATCAGGTCGCTGCGCTGCAGGCCGGCGACCGCGGCGACGGTGCCGTGCATGCCGGGCATGCCGAGGTGCTGCGGGTGGCTGTCGGGGAACGCCCCGCGCGCCATCAGCGTGGTGACGACCGGGATGCCGGTCGACTCGGCGAGCACGCGGAGCTCCTGGGCGGCGCCGGAGCGGATCACGCCGCCGCCGACGTACAGCACCGGACGGCGCGCCTCGAGCATCAGCCGGGCGGCCTCGCGAACCTGCTTGGCGTGCGGCCGCGTGACGGGGCGGTAGCCGGGCAGGTGCAGCTCGGTCGGCCAGCGGAACGCCGTCTGCTTCTGCATCGCGTCCTTCGACACGTCGACGAGCACCGGGCCGGGGCGACCCGTCGAGGCGATGTAGAACGCCTCGGCGATCGTGCGCGGGATGTCGGCCGGGTCGGTCACCAGGAAGTTGTGCTTGGTGATCGGCATCGTGATGCCGCGGATGTCGGCCTCCTGGAAGGCGTCCGTGCCGATCGCGCCGCTGGCCACCTGCCCGGTGACGGCGACGATCGGGACGCTGTCCATGTAGGCGTCGGCCAGCGGCGTCACCAGGTTGGTCGCACCGGGACCGGAGGTCGCCATGCAGACGCCGACCCGGCCGGTCGCGGTGGCGTAGCCCTGGGCGGCGTGGCCGGCGCCCTGCTCGTGCCGGACCAGGATGTGCCGCAGCTTCGTGGAGTCGAGGAGCGGGTCGTACGCCGGGAGGATCGCGCCACCCGGAATGCCGAAGACGTTCTCGGCGCCGGCGTGCTCCAGTGCCGTGATCAGGCTCTGCGCGCCGGTCATCGCGCTGCCAGGGCCGCCGCTTCCGGCGGTGGCGCCCTTGTCGCCCATGTCGCCCATCCTCTGCCTCGTGCCTCTCGCGGTCGGTGCTGCTCTTCAGGTGTGCTCAGGTGTTCCAGCGTGCTGCGTGCCCAACAAAAAACCCCTCGGCCCGAGGGCGGCGAGGGGTGGACGCGGCGGTGGGGTCGGACAGACCGTCAGCCGTCGCGTCGCGGGCGTACAAGAAGCTGGTCACGCATGGCACCAACCGTCGCCGTCCGACCGCTTCGCCGTCAAGCAAGTGTGACAGGCGTCCCAGGATGTGGAACGTCGGTCTCAGCGGCTGAGCGACTCGGCGTGGACAGTGGGCGGCGCTGCCGTCCCTCCTGATCGAAGTTGTCCTCGTCGAGCCACGCCAGATGGGCCGCGCGGACGGCCGGCCACTCCGCGCCGGTGATCGAGTACCACGCGGTGTCGCGGTTGCGACCCTTGTAGACGAGCGCGTTGCGGAACGTCCCCTCGTAGCGGAAGCCGAGCCGCTCCGCCGTCGCCCGCGACGCGGCGTTCAACGCGTCGCACTTCCACTCGTAGCGGCGGTAGCCGAGGTCGTCGAACACGTGCGCGGCCATCAGGTGCATGGCCTCCGTCGACGCCGTCGTACGGCGGAGCGCGGTGCCGAGCAGGATCCCACCGACCTCGACGCTGCCGTTCGCCTCGTCGATCCGCATGTAGTTCGCGAGTCCGGCCGGCGTCCCGTCAGGCAGCAGCACGGCCACCGACACCGAGCCGGGAGCGGCGACGGTGCGGGCGATCCGCTCGCGGAGCTCGGCCGGGTCGGAGGGCGGCCCGTCAGGCAGGTAGGTCCACAGGTGCTCGGTGCCCGGGGCGCCGCAGGTCGGGTACAGCCCGTCGGCGTGGTCGACCTCGAGCGGGACGACCGCGCAGGTGCGGCCGGTGAACGGGCCGCCCGACGGGCGCCTGCGAGAGGTCCAGCCCGGGACCGGGTCGCCGATCGGCAGGCCGTGCTCGGAACTCGTCACGAGCCGAGGGTAGGCCGTGACACAGTGGAGCCATGCCGTTGCACGTGGCGCGTCTCTACCGCGCTGCCCGGGGGGCCGGCGCCTCCCGCCGTGCCGCCCTGGACGTGCTGATGGTGTCCGGGTGGGCACTCATGCGTGCCTCGCAGGTGAACCCGCAGCGGCCCGGTCTGCGCAACGCGAGCCGCCACTTCGCCTGGCAGGCCTGCCTGACGGCGCGGCACGGCGAGGGACTCGCCAGCGCCGTCGCCGAGGAGCAGGAGCGCGGCTCCGCCCGACCGGAGGACACGGCGGTCGACCGGCACAACAACCAGGTCGGCCGGGAGTACGGCGCCGAGCACGCCGAGGCGCTCGCCGCGATGCCGCGGCGCAAGGCCGTGGACTACCTGTGCGACGCCGCCCTGCCGCTGTGGCGGTCGGGTGAGCTCCGGGTGGTCGAGCGGCCCCGGCGGCTCGGTCGCTGACCCGGCGGGGCCGGGGCCGGCTCAGCCGCAGACGGCGCCGTGCGCGGCGGACTGCACGACCTTGGCGTACTTGCCGAGCACGCCGCGGGTGTACTTCGGCGGCAGCGGCTCCCAGCCCTCCTCACGGCGCTTGAGCTCCTCGGCGTCGACGAGCACGTCCAGCGCACGGCCGGCGACGTCGAGCCGGATCCGGTCGCCGTCGCGCACGAACGCGATCGGTCCGCCGTCCACGGCCTCCGGCGCGACGTGGCCGACGCAGAGCCCCGTCGTACCGCCGCTGAACCGGCCGTCGGTCAGCAGCAGCACGTCCTTGCCGAGACCAGCGCCCTTGATCGCGCCGGTGATCGCCAGCATCTCGCGCATGCCGGGGCCGCCCTTGGGGCCCTCGTAGCGGATGACCACCACGTCGCCGGCGACGATCCGGCCCTCGGCGAGCGCGTCCATCGCCGCCCGCTCGCCGTCGAAGACGCGGGCAGTGCCCTCGAAGACGCTCTCGTCGAAGCCGGCGGACTTCACCACCGCGCCCTCGGGCGCGAGCGAACCCTTGAGGATCGTCAGGCCGCCGGTCTTGTGGATCGGCTCGGACAGGTTGCGGATCACCGAGCCGTCGAGCGGCGGCGGCGCGATCTCGTCGAGGTTCTCGCGCAGCGTCTTGCCGGTGACGGTGAGCACGTCGCCGTGCAGCAGGCCCTCCTCGAGCAGCGCGCGCATGACGACGGGGATGCCGCCGACCTTGTCGACGTCGTACATGACGTACTGGCCGAACGGCTTGAGGTCGCCGATGTGCGGCACCCGCTCGCCGATGCGGTTGAAGTCGTCGATGGTCAGCTCGACCTCGGCCTCGCGGGCCATCGCCAGCAGGTGGAGCACGGCGTTGGTGGAGCCGCCCAGCGCCATGACGACCGTGATGGCGTTCTCGAACGCCTCGCGGGTCATGATCTGGCGGGCGGTGATGCCCTGCCGGAGCAGGTTGACGACGGCCTCACCGGAGCGGTGCGCGAAGCCGTCGCGGCGGCGGTCGACGGCCGGCGGGGACGCCGAGCCCGGGAGCGACATGCCGATCGCCTCGGCGACGGCGGCCATGGTGTTGGCGGTGTACATGCCGCCGCAGGCACCCTCGCCCGGGCAGATCGCGCGCTCGACCTTGTCGACCTCCTCGCGGGTCATCTTCCCGGCGAGGCAGGCGCCGACGGCCTCGAAGGCGTCGATGATCGTGACGTCGCGGCCGTCGACGTGGCCGGGCATGATCGAGCCGGCGTAGAGGAACACCGACGCCAGGTCGAGTCGCGCGGCGGCCATCATCATGCCGGGCAGCGACTTGTCGCAGCCGGCGAGCAGCACCGAGCCGTCGAGCCGCTCGGCCATCATCACGGTCTCCACCGAGTCGGCGATGACCTCGCGCGAGACCAGCGAGAAGTGCATGCCCTCGTGGCCCATCGAGATGCCGTCGGAGACGGAGATCGTGCCGAACTCCAGCGGGTAGCCGCCGGCCGCGTGCACGCCGTTCTTCACGGCCTTGGCGAGCCGGTCGAGCGAGAGGTTGCAGGGCGTGATCTCGTTCCACGACGACGCGACGCCGATCTGCGGCTTCTCCCAGTCCTCGTCGCCCATGCCTACCGCGCGGAGCATGCCGCGGGCGGCGGCCTTCTCCAACCCGTCGGTGACGTCGCGGCTGCGGGGCTTGATGTCGGGGGCGTCAGGCATGGTCGGATCGTACGCCGTACGCCGGACAACGATTCGTCTGCGACCGGCCCGTGGAAATCACCCCGGAATCCGCAGACGAATCGTTGTCACGCCATGTCGCCGAAGGTCAGGCAGCGTCACACGACGGCGGCGCGCACCGACATCACGTCGGGGAGGTTGGCGGCGATCTGCTTCCAGGTCGCGCCCTCGTCGGTGGAGGCCCAGACGCTGCCGTTGCGGCCGCCGAAGTAGATGCCGGCGGGGTCGTGCTGGTCGGTGGTCAGGGCGTCGCGCATGACACCGACGAACCACTGGTCGGGCAGGCCGTCGTGGAGCGGCTCCCAGGTCCCGCCGGCGTCCTTGCTGCGCCAGACCTTGGCCACGC
This sequence comes from uncultured Nocardioides sp., assembly GCF_946885725.1. The sequence continues at coordinate 25,235 of NZ_CAMPGZ010000017.1, read as the reverse complement.
CGTCGACCGGGTAGCGGCCACCGCTGCCGCCGAGCGGGAACACGTAGACCGTGTCGGGGTCGTGCGGGTGGACGACGACCGGGAAGCCGAAGTTGGCCGGCAGGCCGTCCTCGATCGACTGCCAGGTGGTGCCGCCGTCGTCGGAGCGGTAGACGCCGCCGTGGTTCTGCATGAACATCCGGTCCGGCCGCTCCGGGTGCCGGGCGATCTTGTGCACGCACTGGCCGAACTCGGGGTACTGGTTGTCCTCGGGCAGGAACTCCGCCTTCACCCCGGTGTTGTGCGGCTCCCAGGTCTTGCCGCCGTCGGTGGTCGCGTAGACGCCGCCGGACGAGATCGCGCAGGTGAGCCGGTCGGGCTCGGTCGGGTGCGGGATGATCGTGTGGAACGCCTGGCCGCCGTAGCCGGCTCCCCACTCCGGGCGGTGCGGGTGGTCCCACAACCCGCGCACCAGCTCGAACGTCTCGCCCCGGTCGTCGGACTTGAACACAGCACCCGGCTCGGTGCCCGCCCACACCGTGTGGTCGCCGGCGCCCGGCTGGACCTGCCAGACCCGCTCGAGCGACGTACCGGTGTCCTCGGGGAAGCCGATCTTCCCCTCCTGCCAGGTCTCCCCCAGGTCGTCGGAGTGCATCAGCCGCGGGCCGACCCAGCTCGACGACGGGCCCGCGAACAGGCGCACCGACCCACCCCGGGTGTCGATGCTGCAGGAGTAGACGTCCTCCATGTCGAACAGCGGTCCCTCCAGCTGCCAGGACTCGCGGTCCTCGCTGCGAGCGAGCCACAGCCCCTTGCGGGTACCGATCATGACGAGGGTCTGGGACATGGCGCCTCCTGCAGCGTTCCATCCGTCGGACGACGGGTGATTGTTCCTTTTCGGAACACTACGCTTGAGGGACCATGAGTCAAGACCTGCCGACCACGTCGTACGCCCTTCTCGGGCTACTGACGTTCGGCGACGACCTCACCGGCTACGAGCTCAAGCAGCGGGCCGACCGGACCCTGCGGTTCTACTGGGTCTCCCCCGCCATGAGCCAGGTCTACACCGAGCTCGACCGGCTCACCGAGCACGGCCTGGTCACGCCCCGCGAGGCGGGTCCGCACAAGAAGTCGTCGAGGTACCGGATCACCGCGAAGGGCCGCCGGGCGCTGACCCGCTGGCTCGAGGAGTCGCCGGTCGGCTTCCCGACGCTCAAGCACCCGGTCGCGCTGCGCCTGCTGATCGGCCACCTCGTCGACCCGGAGCGCTCGAAAGCTCTGCTGCGCGAGCACCTGGAGGCACTCGCCGCGCACCGCGCCGACCTCGAGACCGTGCGCGAGAGCCTGCGCGGTCGGGACGCGCCGGGCGAGCCGTTCCGCTACCCCTCGCTGGTGGCCGACTGGGGGCTGGAGTACCTCGCCGGCGAGCGGGCGATCATCGAGAAGCTCCTGCACCGGCTCGAGGAAGAGGGCTGAGCCTTTCGGGTGGTCGAGGCTGTCGAGCCCACCTGCACACTCAGCCCACCAGCTGCGCGTGCAGCGTGTCGAGCTCCTCGGCCGGCATCGGCTCGCGCACCAGGTTGCGGAGCACACCGTCGCCCTTCCAGCGCGGCACCAGGTGCACGTGGAAGTGCGGCACCTCCTGGCCGGCCGCCTCGCCGGAGCTCTGGAACAGGTTGATGCCGTCGGCACCGAGGCGGCCCACGAGCAGGCGCGCGGTCTCCTCGACCAGCGGCGCGACCACGTGCAGCACGTCGGCGCCGCCGGCGAGCAGGTCGGGCACGTGCGCGGTCGGTACGACGAGGGAGTGGCCGCGCGAGAGCGGCGCGATGTCGAGGAACGCGACGGCGCCCGCGCTGCTGCCGATCACGAAGGCCTCCTCGTCGCCGGCGACGATCCGGCAGAAGACGCAGCCCGGCTCGGCCATCAGTAGTCGCCCTCCATCACGTTCTCGAGCGGCTCGCCGGCGGCGAAGCGGGCGAGCTGCGCGCGCACCAGCGCGTAGGAGCGCGGCTCCATCGCCGTGCTGGCGCCGCCGACGTGCGGCGAGATCAGCAGGTTGGGGCAGTCCCACAGCGGGTGGTCCTCGGGCAGCGGCTCCGGGTCGGTCACGTCGAGCGCCGCGCTGATACGGCCCGAGCGCAGCGCCTCGACCAGCGCGTCGGTGTCGACGACGCCGCCGCGGGCGACGTTGACCAGCAGCGCGCCGTCCTTCATCCGGGCGAGGAACTCCGCGTCCACCAGGCCGCGGGTCTCGTCGGTCATGGGCACGATCAGCACGACGACGTCGGCGTCCGGCAGCAGCGCGGGCAGCTCGTCGAACCCGTGCACGCCGTCCCGGGCGGTGCGGGCGACGCGCACGACGTCGACCTCGAAGCCGTCGAGGCGGCGCTCCAGCGCCCGCCCGATCGCGCCGTACCCGACGATGAGCACGGTCGAGTCGGCCAGCGAGGGGCGCGTGCCGTGCAGCCACACGTGCTGGTCCTGCGCACGCACGAAGCCCGGGATGCCACGCAGCGAGGCGAGCATCAGCGTGACCGCCAGCTCGGCCGTGGAGGCGTCGTGGATGCCGCGGCCGTTGCAGAGCACCACTCCGTCGGGCACGAACGGTCGCACGTGCTCGACACCGGCGGTCTGCGTCTGCACGACCCGCAGCGACTTCATGCGGGCGATCACCTCGACGTCGGCGCTTGAGAAGCGGTACGGCGGCACGTAGAACTCCACGTCGGCGACGGAGTCCGGCACCTCCTCGCCCGGGTCGACCACCTCGTAGCGCAGCCCGGCGGGCGGGTCGCCGAGCAGCTCGGGGTCGAAGGGCAGCCAGACGAGGGGTTCCGGGCGGGTCACGCCGCAACCGTAGCCACGGCCGGGCCGACAGAGTTCATCTGCCCGTCACACGACGTTGACCGACGCGAAGCACGCCGTCCCTAGCGTCGACGCGAGCACCCACGGAGGCACGGAGAGGAGGAAACAGCGATGGCGATCCCCCGGCTGGTCAGGGCGGTCGGTCGAGCCGTGCGCTGGCCGGTGGCCAGCCAGGAGGTCTCCCGTCGCAACGCGATGCTCGCCGCGACGGCACTCACGCAGCGCCGCGCCGAGCGCCTCGAGGTCGAGGAGTTCTTCGCTCGGTACGTCGAGCAGAGCCGGCCCGACCGGGCCCGCCCGACACGCGTCGGTTGACCCGGCGCGCAGGGAGCGGATCCGGTCGGGCACACTCCCCGACATGTCCAGCGCGCGACCCGGCCGGGCCCTCCGCTACTACGACGTGACGAGCGCCGACGGCACGCGGATCCGGGCGTGGACCAACGACGCCGGCGGGCCGACCGTGCTGCTGTGCAACGGGCTCGGCACCAACCCGCACGCCTGGCCCGCACTGCTGCGCCGCGACTGCGGTGTCCGCGTGGTGTCGTGGAACCACCGCGGCACCGGCGGCTCCGACCGACCCGCCGATCCCGACCGGATCGGCGTCGAGGCGTTCGTCGAGGACGCGCTGGCGGTGCTCGACGACGCGGGCGTGGACCGGTGCGTCGTGGCGGGCTGGTCGTTCGGCGTCAACACGGCCTTCGAGCTGACCGTGGCGGCGCCGGAGCGCGTCAGCGGGCTGTTCGCGGTGGCCGGCGTGCCGGGCGGGACGTTCTCGTCGATGGGTGCGCCGCTGCTGGTGCCGCGTCCGCTGCGCCGCCCGATCGCCATCGGCGTGGCGCGGGCGATGCAGCACCTCGGCCCGGCGATCACGCCGGTCAGCAGCCGGTGGCCGGTCGGGCGGCTGACCGCCGAGGCGCTCACGCACTGCGGCTTCATGCTCCCGGTCGACTCCGGGGGCGGCGACATCGCCGACGTGCAAGAGGCGGTCAAGGAGTTCCTCAGCACGCCCGTCGACTGGTACGGCCGCCTCGCCCGCGCCGCCGCCGAGCACCCGCGGGTGTCGCTGCGGTCGATCCGGGTGCCGACGGCGTTCGTCGCCGGGAGGTACGACGTACTCGCCTCCCACCACGACATGCGCACCGCGGCCGAGCGGATCCCCGGTGCGACGTACGAGCTGCTGCCCGGCTCGCACTTCCTCCAGCTCGAGCACCCGGACGTCGTGCACGAGCACCTCCTCGAGCTCGTCCGGCGTGTCGAAGGAAGCGAAGCGGCCTGAGCGTTGTTACGCGACGCATGAAGAAGATCGGGTTCCTGTCCTTCGGCCACTGGTCGCCCTCGCCGCACTCGCAGACGCGCACCGCCTCCGACGCGCTGCTGCAGTCGATCGACCTGGCCGTCGCGGCCGAGGAGGTCGGCGCCGACGGGGCGTACTTCCGCGTCCACCACTTCGCCCGTCAGCTCGCGTCGCCGTTCCCGCTGCTCGCGGCGGTCGGCGCACGGACCAGCCGGATCGAGATCGGCACCGGCGTCATCGACATGCGCTACGAGAACCCGCTCTACATGGCCGAGGACGCGGGCGCCGCCGACCTTATCTCCGGCGGCCGGCTCCAGCTCGGGATCAGCCGTGGCTCACCCGAGCAGGTGGTCGACGGGTTCCGCTACTTCGGGCACGTGCCGGCTGAGGGCTCCGACGCGGCCGAGATGGCGCGGCAGCACGCGGCGATCTTCCTCGACGTGATCACCGGCCGGCCGTTCGCGGAGCCGAACCCGCGGCCGATGTTCCCCAACCCGCCCGGCCTGCTGCGCATCGAGCCGCACTCGCCCGGGCTGCGGGACCGGATCTGGTGGGGCGCCGGCACCCGCGCCACCGCCGAGTGGACGGCCCAGCAGGGCATGAACCTGATGAGCTCCACGCTGCTCACCGAGGACACCGGCGTCCCGTTCCACCGGCTGCAGGCCGAGCAGATCCAGCGGTTCCGCGACGCCTGGAAGGAAGCCGGCCACGAGCGCGAGCCGCGCGTCTCGGTCAGCCGCAGCATCTTCCCGATCGTCTCCGACCAGGACCGCGCGTACTTCGGCCACGAGACGCACAGCCAGGACCAGGTCGGGTTCCTCGACGGCGGCAACGCCCGCTTCGGCAAGACGTACGCCGGCGAGCCGGAGCAGCTGGTCAAGGAGCTCGCCGACGACGAGGCGATCGCCGCCGCCGACACGCTGCTGCTGACCGTGCCCAACCAGCTCGGCGTCGACTACAACGCGCACCTGCTCGACAGCGTCGTGCGGCTCATCGCGCCGGAGCTCGGCTGGCGCTGACCGGCCGAGGGCTCGAGGCCCTGCCGCTCGGCCAGTCGTGGTCCGTGCTCGGCGCGGGCCTCGCGGGCACGGCGGTCTCCGGCACGGTCGCCCCGGTCCTGGTCCGGTACGACCGATCTTCGAGCACGCCGCGATCACCGAGGACGTCCGCAGGCCCCTGCTCGCCCTGCTGCTGGCGACGGCGCTCCTCGTCGCCGTGCTCGTCCGGTGGCCGCACGGGCGCGACGCGGCTTTTCTGCTCGCCCTGCTCGTGATGGTTCCGGTGTTGGCGCGCTGGTCCGACCCGGCGGCCGTGCTGCTGGCCGGTGGCCCGCTCTTCGTCGTCGGCTACGTCATCGGAGCGCGTCGAGCCCGGCGACCCGCCTGACGTCCCGACTACCGTGGGGCGCGTGAGAGCACTCGCCTCCGCGCTGACGACGCTGGCGCTGCTGCTCGCGGCCTGCTCCCAGCCCGAGGGCGAACCCGACGGCCTCGGCCCGCAGGAGGCGACGCCGCAGCCGTCGACGCGGACCGGCGAGCCGTCGGACCCCGAGGAAACCGAAGAGACCGAGGACCCGCCGGAGTCCACCGCGCCCGAGGAGGCCGACGACGGACCGGCCCGGCCACGCGTGGTCGGCACGGTCGCCCGCAACCTCGTGGCCCCCTGGGGCATCACGTTCCTGCCCGACGGCACGGCGCTGGTGTCCGAGCGTGACACCACTCGTGTGCTGGCGATCCCGGCCGGCGGCGGCCGCCCGCGCGAGGTCGGCCGGCTGGGCATCGCCGCCCCGCAGGGCGAGGCCGGCCTGCTCGGGCTCGCCGCGTCCCCGACGTACGACGAGGACAAGCGGGTCTACGCCTACGTCAGCACCGCCGAGGACAACCGCGTCGTCCGGATGAGGTACGACGGCCGCCGGCTCGGCCCGGCGCGGCCGGTGCTGACCGGGATCCCGAACGGCTTCATCCACGACGGCGGGAGGCTGCTGTTCGCGGACGACGGCACGCTCTTCGTGTCCACCGGCGAGACCGGCGAGGAGCACCTCGCGCAGGACCCCGACTCGCTCGCCGGGAAGATCCTGCGGATCACGCCCGACGGGGACGCCCCGGACGACAACCCGGTCGAGGGCTCGCCGGTGTGGACGATGGGGCACCGCAACGTGCAGGGACTCGCGTTCGACGACGACGGCCGCCTGTGGGCCAGCGAGTTCGGCCAGAACACCTGGGACGAGCTCAACCTGGTCAGCCGGGGCCGCAACTACGGCTGGCCGGTCCACGAGGGCCGCGCGGCCGACCGCCAGGACCGCTACCGCGACCCCTTCGTCCAGTGGCGCACGTCCGAGGCCTCCCCCAGCGGCCTGGCCTTCCTCGACGGGTCGCTCTGGATGGCCTCGCTGCGCGGCCAGCGGCTCTGGCAGGTGCCCGTCACCAACCAGGGCACCGGCAAGCCGCGCGACTGGTTCGTCGGCGACTACGGCCGGATGCGCACCGTGGTGGTCGCACCCAACGGCAACCTCTGGGTCACCACCTCCAACCGCGACGGCCGCGGCGACCCCGCCCCTCAGGACGACCGGATCCTCGAGATCGCGCTCGACTGACCTGTCGGTTCTCCTCCAGGTCCGGCGTACCGCTGCCGATACCTACCTTGTGGCGCGCACGCTGAAGGTCAACCCCTACCCGGACACCAAGGTCCCCACCGCGAAGCAGCGGCACCTGATGAACCGGATGGGCTGCGGCTACTCACGCGCGACGTTCAAGCAGATGCGCCGGGCCGGCTCGCCCGAGAAGTGGTTCGAGCAGCAGCTCGAGCCGCACAAGGTGAAGGAGTCCGCGACCGCGAAGAAGCTGCCCTTCTGGTACGGCGAGCTCCGGGCCGACTCCCCCGCCACCCGCTGGGCGAAGCAGGACAGCGGCGCCAAGGGCGGCTGGGAGTACGCCGTCGACCTGGCCAACTACTCGATGATGCGGCGCATCCACTCCCACCGGCAGGTGCTCGAGAGCCTCGTCGACTTCTGGTCCAACCACCTGCACGTGCACGCCAACTCCGACCTCGGCTGGGTGCACCGCTGGTCCTACGACCAGGTCATCCGCAAGCACGCGCTCGGCCGGTTCGACGAGATGCTCGTCGAGGCCGCGCTGCACCCGGCGATGCTGCTGTACCTCGACAACTGGCGCTCGGTCCGTGGCGCGCCCAACGAGAACCAGGGCCGCGAGCTGCTCGAGCTGCACACCGTGGGCCGCGCCTCGGGCTACACCGAGGCGATGGTCAAGGACTCGGCGAAGGTCCTGTCCGGCTTCACCGTCGACGCCTTCAAGAGCTGGAACGGCTACTACGACCCGGCCCGGCACACCACCGGCCGCGTGCAGGTGCTCGGGTTCACGCACGCCAACGGCAGCGCGGACGGGCAGAGCGTCGCGCGGGAGTACCTGCGCTACCTCGCGCACCACCCCGCCACCGCGCACAACATCGCACGCAAGCTCGCGCTGCACTACGTCTCCGACCGGCCCTCGACCCGGCTCGTCACGGATCTGGCGAAGGTGTTCCGCAAGTCCGGCACCGACATCAAGGCCACGCTGCGTGCCCTGGTGGCGCACCCGGAGTTCAAGAAGTCGAAGGGCGGGCTGGTGCGCACGCCGGTCGAGGACTTCGTCGCCACCGTCCGCGCCCTCGACATCACGATCAGGAAGCCCACGTCCCAGGACTCGTTCGCCCGCGCGGCGGTGTGGGTCCCGCAGAGCACGCTCGTCCACCACTGGCCGCGGCCCGACGGGGCGCCCTACGGCAACGCGTCGTGGTCGTCGCCGACCCGGATGCTCAGCTCGTTCCGGCTCCACTGGGACCTCACCGCCGGCTGGTGGCCGACCAAGGACGTGCGCTACGCCAAGCCCCGCGGCTTCCTGCCCGAGAAGCAGATGCGGCTCGACCAGTGGGTCGACCACCTGTGCCGGCAGGTCCTCGGCCGTACGTCGAACAAGCGGATCCTCGACGCCGCGCTGACGGCCGTCGGCTACGGCCCCGGCGAGAAGGTCACCAAGGACCACCAGCTCACCGACTGGCTCTTCGTGCGTCTGGTCGGCACGCTCCTCGACTCCCCCGACCACATGCAGCGATGAGGAACCCCCGATGACCACGACACCGCGCACCGCCGAGTGCTGCGCCGAGTTCGCGCAGGCGACCCGGGTGAGCCGCCGGCGGCTGCTCCAGGGCATGGCCGCGGCCGGGGTCGCCGGCATGGCGACCTCGGTGTTCGGCGACGCGTTCCGGCAGACCGCCTTCGCGCAGGCGCCCGGCGGCAACGTGCTGGTCGTGCTCAGCCTCCGCGGCGGCATCGACGGCCTCGGCGTCGTGGTGCCGCACGGCGACCCCGGCTACTACGCCGCACGCCCGACCATCGCGGTGCCGCGTGAGTCGCTGATCGCCCAGGACGCGATGTTCGGCCTGCACCCGGCGCTCAAGCCCCTGGAGTGGATGTGGACCGCCGGCGAGCTGGCCGCCGTGCACGCCGTCGGGCTGCCGGTGCCGAACCGGTCGCACTTCTCCGCGATGGAGGAGGTCGAGGACGCCGACCCCGGCTCCGCCACCCGCCGCGGCTGGGTGAACCGGATGATCGGCCTCACCGGGTCGACCGACCCGACCGCCGGCATCCACCTGTCCTCGTCGGTGCAGCCCACGATCCTCGCCGGCCCGACACCGACGATGGCCGCCGACCGGCTGAGCAACGTGTCGCTCGTCGGCGCCGAGAAGCCGGACGCGTGGTCGAACCGCCGACGGAGATCGCTGGACCGCATGTGGCGCGGCGACAAGGCGCTCGGTCCGGCCTACCGCTCCGCCACCCGGACCGTCGACCGTGTCGCCCCGTTCGCGCGCACGACGTACCAGCCGGCGGTGACGTACCCCACCGCCTGGCCCGCCACCGACCTCTCCGAGGCGCTGCGCGACACCGCCCAGCTGATCAAGGCCGACATCGGCACCGAGGTCGTCTCGATCGACTACGGCTCGTGGGACCTGCACAGCGACTACGGCACGCTCGAGTGGGGCGAGATGCAGAGCCTCACCGCCGCGTTCGCCGGGGTGGTCGACGCGTTCATGCGCGACCTCGGTCCGCTGCGCTCGCGGGTGACCGTCGTGACGATCAGCGAGTTCGGCCGGCGCACCCGCGAGAACGGCAACCGCGGCCTCGACCACGGCTGGGGCAACATGATGCTCGTCGCCGGCGGCGGCGTGCGCGGCGGCCGCTACTACGGCACCTGGCCGGGACTCGGCTCCGGCAACGAGGCCGACGCCGACCTCCGCGTCACCACCGACTACCGCGACGTGCTCGGCGAGATCGTCGCCCGCCGGTTCCCGGACCGGTCCGTGGCGTCGGTCTTCCCCGGCGTCGCCTACGCGCCGACCGGCGTGATGCTCTGACCGTCTGACCGGACCGCTCGTGTGTCCCCGCCGTTCGCGGGTACGACGCCGGCATGAGCGTGCTCTCCACCGCCACACGGGCGGCCGCCTCGGCCGGCGGTCAGGTCCTGCGCACCGCCACCGGCCTCGTCACCGCGCGGCCGGCGAGCAAGCCGCTGCACCCGTGCGGCGCCGTCGTCCGCGGCACGCTGCGCCGGTCCGGCAGCGACCCCGCCGCGGGTGCCGCCTGGCTCGACGAGCCGGGCGAGGACCGCGTGCTCGTGCGCCGGTCGCGGGCCGTGGGCCTGCCCTCACCCGTGCCCGACATCCACGGCCTGGCGATCCGCGTGCCGGTCGAGGGCGGCTGGCACGGCGATCTGCTGCTCGCCTCCACCGGGCTCGGGAAGCTCACCCGGTTCACCCTCACCGCCGGCCGCTACCCCCACGCGCGGCCGATGACCACACTGCTGCCCTACCGCACGCCCGCCGGCCCGCTCCTGGTCGCGGCGGTCCTGCGCGACGAGCGCACCGTCGACCTCGCGTGGGCCGTCGGCGCCGGCGGGTGGCACGGCTTCGGCGAGCTGACCCTGGACGAGGAGCCCGTCGACGCCGCCGACGAGCCCGTGTCGTTCGACCCGGTGCTCAACCGGCTGCCCGGCCTCGAGCCCTACGACTGGGTCCGCCGGCTGCGCGAGCCGTCCTACGCGTCCGCGCGACGGTCCCGGCACTCGTGAGTCGCACGTCCTGTCGGCACGCGGCAATAGCCTGCTGCCGTGCCCGGCCTCTCCGTCCGTGACCTCAACCGCACCCTGCTCGCCCGCCAGCACCTGCTCGAGCGCACCTCGATGCTGGCGCTCGCCATGGTCGAGCACCTCCTCGGCCTGCAGGCGCAGGACAACCTGCCGCCGTACCTCGCCCTCGCCGCCCGCCTCGACCCCTTCGACCCCGCCGAGCTGAGCGACGCCCTCGAGCGCCGCGACGCCGTGCGGCTGCTCACCATGCGCGGCACCATCCACATGCTCACGCCCGACGACGCCCTCGCGCTGCGACCGTGGGTGCAGCCCGCACTCGACCAGGTCGCCAAGAGCAACCAGATGAACCGCGACGCCCGCCACGTGCCGGTGGCCGAGGTCGTCGCCACCACCAGGGGGATCCTGGCCGACGGTCCGCTGCCGGTGAAGGAGCTCGGCGAACGGCTGGCCGAACGGTTCGACGCGCCGCCCGGGGCGCTGGGCCACGTGGCCCGGGAGCGGGCGCCTTTGGTGCAGGTGCCGCCGCGCGGGCGGTGGCAGCGCTCGGGCGGCGTGGTCTACGAGCACCTCGAGACCTACCTCGGCCGGCCGGCCACCGAGGTCGACGTGCACGAGCTGGTGCGGCGCTACCTCCGCGCGTTCGGCCCGGCCACCGCCGCCGACATGACGGCCTGGTCCCGCGTGACCCGGCTCGGCACGGTGTTCGCCGAGATGGCCGACGAGCTCGAGGTCGTCGAGACCGACGACGGCAAGAAGCTGTACGACGTGCCCGGTGCGCCGCGCGTCGACGGGTCCGTCCCGGCACCGCCCCGGCTGCTCGGCGCCTACGACAACGTCTTCCTCTCCCACGCCGACCGGTCGCGAATCGTGCCCCACGAGCACCGCAACCGCTGGGCCGACACCACCGTCGGCATCGGGCACACGGTGTTCATCGACGGGTTCTTCGCCGGACGGTGGTTCTGGCGCGATGGCGCCATCAGCCTCGACCTGTTCCGCGACCTCTCCCGCCGCGAGCGGGCCGACCTCGACGACGAGGTCGACCGCGTCACCGCCCTGCTCTCGGCATAGACGCCGGCCCGCCGGGGGCGCACGCTGGTCGCATGTTCCACCGCCACAGCCGGGCGCTCCAGGACCGGTTCGACACGCGGCGCATCGCGGACCGGATCGTCGAGGTGCTCGTGCAGGACCACCTCGACGAGCACGCCGCCGCGTTCGTCGCCGAGCGCGACATGTTCTTCCTCGCCACGGCGGACGCCGACGGCGTACCGACCTGCTCCTACAAGGGCGGCGACCCCGGCTTCGTCCGCGTGGTCGACGACCGCACGCTCGCGTTCCCGAGCTACGACGGCAACGGGATGTACCTCTCCCTCGGCAACGTCGCCGCCCACCCCGAGGTGGGCATGCTGTTCATCGACCTCGAGCGAGGCAACCGCCTGCGCGTCCAGGGCCGCGCCTCGCTGCACCTCGACGACCCGCTGCTCGCGGAGTACGTCGGGGCGCAGCTGATCGTGCGGGTGCACGTCACGCAGGTGTTCCCGAACTGCCCGCGCTACATCCACCGCTACCAGCTCGTACGGCGCTCGTCGTTCGTGCCGCGGCGCGGCCGGGCGACACCGGTCCCGGACTGGAAGCGCGCCGACTGGGCGTGCGACTACCTGCCCGAGGGGGACCCGGCCCGCGAGCCACGGGCCTGAGCCAGGGTCAGCGCCAGCGGGTCCGCGCGAGCAGCGCCGCGGTGGCGGCCACGCCGGCGGTGGAGGTGCGAAGCACCGACGACCCCAGCCGCACAGGCTCGGCGCCGACGGCGGCGAACGCCGCGAGCTCCTCGTCGCTGATGCCGCCCTCCGGACCGACCACGATCACGATCTCGGCGCGGCCCGGAACGGGGAGGTCGGCCAGCGGCCCGGACGCGGCCTCGTGCAGCACGACCGGCACGGACGCCTTCTCGAGCCGCTTCGCCACCTCCTCGGTGCCGACGACGTCGGTGATCTCCGGGAACCAGGTGCGCCGCGCCTGCTTGGCGGACTCGCGTGCGGTGGCGCGCCACTTGGCCAGCGACTTGGCGGCCCGGTCGCCCTTCCACACGGCCACGCAGCGGCTGGCGGCCCACGGCACGATCTCGTCGACGCCGACCTCGGTCAGCATCTCGACCGCGAGCTCACCGCGGTCGCCCTTGGGGATCGCCTGGACCACGACGACGCGCGGCAGCTCGGGCTGGGTGCGCCGCGCCTCGTCGACGTCGAGGGTCAGCGTGCTCTTGTCGGCGACAGCCACGACGCCGGTCACCGAGGCGCCGGCACCGTCGGTGAGGACGATGCGCTCACCGACGCGGATCCGCTTCACGACGACGGCGTGCCGCGCCTCCTCGCCGTCGAGCACGATCTGCTGGCCCGGCGTGACGGCGGCGACGCCGGGGTGGACGAAGACCGGGTCGGTCATCGCGGGTTGAACGCGTCGCGGAAGCGGCCGAAGACCGACTTCGGGTGGGCGGAGCGGACCGTGCCTTCGGGAGCCTCCTCGTGGCGGAGCGCGGCGAGCTCGCGGAGCAGCTCCTCCTGCCGCGCGTCGAGGCGGGTCGGGGTCTCCACGACCACCCGGACGATCAGGTCGCCGCGGCCGCCGCCGCGCAGCGCCGGGACACCGCGTCCGCGGAGCACGAGCTCGTGGCCGGACTGCGTGCCCGGCTTGATCTCGATCGGGATGCTCGTCTCGACGTCGCTCTCCTCGAGCGCACCGTCCTCGACCAGATCGGCCTCGAGCAGCGGCAGGTCGAGCGTGGTGCCCAGCGCCGCTGCGGTCATCGGCACGGTCACCTGGCAGTGCAGGTCGGCGCCCTGCCGCGCGAACACCGGGTGCTCGGCGACGTGGATCTCGACGTACAGGTCGCCGGCCGGACCGCCGCCGGGACCGACCTCGCCCTGCCCGGAGAGCTGGACGCGGGTGCCGGTGTCGACGCCCGGCGGGATCTTGACGGTGAGGGTACGGCGAGAGCGGACCCGGCCGTCGCCGGAGCACTCGCGGCACGGCTCGGGGATGATCGTGCCGTAGCCGCGGCACGCCGCGCAGGGCCGCATCGTCCGGATCTCGCCCAGGAACGACCGCTGCACCTGGACGGTCTCGCCGCGGCCGCGGCAGGTCTCACAGGTCTTCGGCTTCGAGCCGGGCGCCGCGCCGCTGCCGTGGCACTCCGTGCAGAGCACGGCGGTGTCGACCTTGAGCTCGCGGGTGGTGCCGAACGCCGCCTCGGCGAGATCGACCTCGAGCCGGATCAGCGCGTCCTGGCCGCGACGCACGCGCGGCCGCGGGCCACGTCCGCTGCCGGCCGCACCGCCGGCGGCGCCGCCGAAGAACGCGTCCATGATGTCGGTGAACGAGAACCCCGCGCCCGCGCCGGCGAAACCGCCGCCGGCCCCGTTGAACGGGTCGCCGCCGAGGTCGTACATCCGGCGCTTCTCCGGGTCGGAGAGCACCTCGTAGGCGCGGCTGACGTCCTTGAACCGCTCCTGGGTCTCCGGGTCCGGGTTCACGTCGGGGTGCAGCTTGCGCGCGAGACGGCGGTACGCCTTCTTGATCGTGTCAGCGTCCGCGTCGCGCGGGACCCCGAGGGTCTCGTACAGGTCCTGACTCACGTGTCCGTCTCAGCTCGTTTTCGTGTGCTCGGGTTCGTCGGGCGCGACGAGGGGGTCAGCCCTCGGCGAGGATCCGGCTGACGTAGCGCGCCACCGCGCGCACCGCAGCCATCGAACCGGGGTAGTCCATGCGGGTAGGACCAACGATGCCCAACGACGCCAAGACCTCGTCACCCGGGCCGTAGCCGCTGGCGACGACCGAGGTGGTCGCGAGCTCCTGATAGGGCCCCTCGCTGCCGATGCGCACGGTCACCGTCGAGGACGAGGTGGCCTCGCCCAGCAGCTTGAGCAGGATCACGTGCTCCTCGAGCGCCTCGAGGATCGGCCGGATGCTGGTGTCGAAGCCGTCGCCGAACCGGGCCAGGTTCGCCGTACCGCCGACGACGACCCGCTCGTCGGACCGGTGGTCGCTCATCGCCTCGACCAGCGAGGAGACCAGCGCGGCGATCGGCGCCCGGCGGCCGGGCTCGAACTCCTCGGGCAGCTGCACGAGCCGGTCGGAGGCGTCGGCGAGCCGCTCGCCGATGACCGCCCGGTTGATCCGGTTGCGCAGGTCGGTCAGCGCGTCGTCGTCGAGGCTCTCGGCCAGCTCGACGACGCGCTGCTCGACCCGACCGGTGGACAGGATCAGCACGAGCAGCAGGCGCGTGCCGGCCAGCGGCACCAGCTCGACGTGGCGCACGGTGGAGCGCGACAGCGTGGGGTACTGGACGACCGCGACCTGCCGGGTCAGCTGGGCGAGCAGCCGGACGCTGCGTTGCACGACGTCGTCGAGGTCGACCGCGCCCTCGAGGATCGTGGTGATCGCGCGCTTCTCCGCCGCCGACAGCGGCTTGACGTGGCTGAGCTTGTCGACGAAGAGGCGGTAGCCCTTGTCGGTCGGGATGCGGCCGGCACTGGTGTGCGGCTGGGCGATGAACCCCTCCTCCTCGAGCGCGGCCATGTCGTTGCGCACGGTCGCGGGGCTCACGCCGAGGTGGTGACGGTCGACCAGCGCCTTGGACCCGACCGGCTCCTGGGTCGCGACGTAGTCCTCGACGATCGCCCGGAGCACCGCGAGCTTGCGCTCCTCGGACATCCGCGACCTCCTCACCGTCTGACTCATCGACGCACCCTGGCACTCGTGTGTTTCGAGTGCCAATCGTACCCGCCCGCACCGGGGTCGTTCGAGCCGCGCGAAGTAGGTTGGCGGGCATGGCCATCCCTCATGACACCGGTTTCGCCGAGATCGGTGACCGCTGCTGGGTCGCCCGTTTCGCCTTCCTCGACGTCAACGTCGGGCTCGTCGGCGGCGATCACGGTCTGCTCGTCGTCGACACCCACGCCTCCGAGGTCGCCGCCCGCCGGGTCGTCGAGCACGTGCGCGCGCTCGGCGTCGGCGACGTGGTCGGCGTGGTGAACACCCACCAGCACTTCGACCACCTCTTCGGCAACGTGGTCTTCGTCGAGGAGTACGGCGGGCCGGACCAGGCGCTGCCGATCTACGCCCACGACTCGGTGCCCGACGACCTCGCGGTGTCCGCCCCCGCGCTGAAGGCCGAGGCCCGCGGCGACGACAGCCGGCCCGAGCACGCCGACATCGCGGCGGCGCGGGTGGTGGCGCCGACCTCGACGTTCTCCTCCGCCAAGGTGGTCGACCTCGGCGGTCGGCTCGTCGAGCTCGTGCACCCCGGCCGCGGCCACACCGCCGGCGATGTAGTCGTCCGGGTCGGCGACGCCGACGTGGTCTTCGCCGGCGACCTCGTCGAGGAGTCGGCGGAGCGCAGCGGAGTGCCGGGGTACGGCGACGACTGCTTCCCGATGGAGTGGCCGGTGACCCTGGACCTGGTGCTGCAGCTGCTCGGCCCGGAGTCGACGGTCGTGCCGGGGCACGGCCTGCCGGTCGACAAGGGGTTCGTCGAGGAGCAGCGCAGCGCGATCGGCATCGTGGCCGAGACGATCCGCGACCTCGCGAGCCGCGGGGTCTCCCCCTCCGACGCGCTCGACGCGGCGGAGTGGCCCTACCCGAAGGAGGAGCTGGTGCGGGCGGTCGCCCGCGGATACGCCCAGCTCCCCCGCGAGAGCCGCTCGCTGCCACTCATCTGAGGCCATCCGACCAGCCCCGGGAGGGGTCAGCGGCCGCTCGGGCCGCAGCCGGGGTTCCAGCCGGAGTGGTGGAAGCCGTGGTGCCGCGTGTGCCGGGTGTTGTGCCGCCTCATCTTGGCGAACAGCAGGATCCCGAGACCCACGAACAGCAGCCACGGCTCCTCGACCAGGATCACCACGCCGAGCAGCACGAGCAGCATCGGCAGCACCGGCAGCCGGAAGCCGCGCCGTTTGTCGCCGACGCCCGGTCCGGCGAGCGGAGCACGCGGCGCCCACTGGCCGGGTCCGGACGGCGCTCGCTGCTGGCCGCCGGGACGGCTCGTCACCGCGAACGGATGCGGTCCGGGCAGGTCGGCGAACAGCGGGCGCAGCGACGACTCGGTCTTGGCGGCGTAGGCCACCGCCGCTCGCTCGTCGTACTCCTCCTTGGTCAGCCGGCCGGCGGCGTAGTGCTCGCCGAGCGCGTTGACCGCGCTCTCGCGCTCCTGGTCGCCGATCCTCAGCTCACTCCCGCTCACCCTCGTCCCCTTCCGCGAGGAGGCCGTAGAGCTTCCGTCGGGTGTCCGCGAGGATCTCCGCGGCCTCGGCCTGCTGCTGCCGGGTGCCGGTGGTGACGACCTGCCACACCGCGCCCATGACCTGGCCGATCACCGGCTTGAGGTCGTGCCCGCCGTAGGCGCGCTCGGCCTCGGCGGCGTCGTCGAAGACGCGCCAGGTGGCGGCGAGCTCGTCAGGGTGCTCGGCGACGTACGTGCGGCCCGCCTCCGTCAGCGTGAGCAGCCGCCGCCCGTCGGTCTCCGTGCCCTCGACGAGGCCCTCGTCCTCGAGCTGCTGGACGGTCGGGTACACCGAGCCGGGGCTCGGCTTCCACGCGCCGCCGCTGCGCTCGGCGATCTGCTGGATGATCTGGTAGCCGTTCATCGGCTCGACCGACAGCACGTCGAGGATCGCCGCGCGGACGTCGCCGCGGCGGACCCGCGGACCGCGTGTCGCGGTCTGCCCCGACTGCGCGAGGCCGATCAGGCCCTGCAGCCACGGGGGCGGACCGCCCCACGAGCCGCGGCCGTGACCGCCGTGTCCGTGACCCGGGCGGCCGGCGC
This sequence comes from uncultured Nocardioides sp., assembly GCF_946885725.1. The sequence goes on along the minus strand of NZ_CAMPGZ010000017.1, from coordinate 8,146 downwards.
GCGGGTCGTCCCAGGGCATGTCCCAGGGGTTGCGTCCCATGTCTCCTCCTGATGGATCTGTGCTGGGGCCGGGCCTTCCAGCCTCGACTCCGACGCTCGCTCGCGAGTGTTACGCGATAGGTTGACGATATATCGCGACCGGTCGCTCGACAAGGGACTTTCTCGGCCTGTCCGGCAGGCCCGAGTGGGGCCCGGCGCGCCGCCCGGAAGCCGTCGGCGGCCACCCCTAGCCTGTCCCGGTGCCTCTTCCCGACCGCTACGGAACCGACGTCCTGAACACCGACTGGCGGGCGCCCAAGCGCGGCCGTGCCGTCGAGATCTCCGCCGACCCCGGCCTCGTCGTCGAGGAGGTCACCACCGACTGGTGCGGCGAGATCGTCAAGGTCGAGCGCGACCTGCACACGGTCGTGCTGGAGGACCGGCGCGGCAAGCGCCGCACGTTCCCGCTCGGCCCCGGCTTCCTGCTCGAGGGCGTCCCGGTGATCCTGGTCGCGCCAACCAAGCGAGGCCCGGCCCGGCCGACGCGCACCGCCTCCGGGTCGGTCGCCGTACCCGGCACCAAGGCGCGGGTCGCCCGCGCCAGCCGGATCTTCGTGGAGGGCAGGCACGACGCCGAGCTGGTGGAGAAGGTCTGGGGTGACGACCTGCGGGTCGAGGGCGTCGTCGTGGAGTACATCGAGGGCGTCGACGACCTCGCCGAGCACCTGCGCGACTTCCGCCCCGGTCCCGAGCGCCGCGTCGGCGTGCTCGTCGACCACCTCGTCGCCGGCTCCAAGGAGAGCCGCATCGCGCAGTCGATCGCGAAGAGCCCGGTGGGCAAGGACGTGCTGATCGTCGGCCACCCGTTCGTCGACATCTGGCAGGCCGTGAAGCCCGAGCGGCTCGGCATGAAGGCGTGGCCGACGATCCCGCGCAACGTCGAGTGGAAGCGGGGCGTCTGCCAGCGGCTCGGCTGGCCGCACCGCGACCAGGCCGACATCGCCCGGGCGTGGAAGCACATCCTCGGGCGAGTCTCGTCGTACGCCGACCTCGAGCCCGCCCTGCTCGGTAGAGTCGAGGAGCTGATCGACTTCGTGACGGCCGCCCAGGAGGCGTGATGAGCTACCCACCGCCACCCCAGCCGCCGGGCGGCGACGCCCCCGGGTCCTACGGCTACAGCGGGGCCCCCGCGGGCCCCACGTCCGAGGAGAAGAACTGGGCGCTCGCCTCGCACATCGGCGTCTTCGTCGCGGCCTGGATCGCGATGGGCTTCCTCGCGCCGCTGATCATCATGCTGGTCAAGGGCAACGAGTCCGCCTTCGTCCGCCGGCACTCGGTCGAGTCGCTGAACTTCCAGCTCTCGATGCTGATCTACGGGGTGGCGGCGTTCCTGATCGTGCTGGTCACCTTCGGCCTGGGGGCGATCGTCATCGTGCCGCTGGCGATCGTCGTGGGCATCGCCTACGTCGTGGTGGTCATCCTGGCGACGGTCAAGGCGGCCAACGGCGAGGACTACCGCTACCCGTTGACGATCCGGATGGTCAGCTGAGCAGGTCGCGCACGACCGCGTCGGCGAGCAGCCGCCCCTCGCGCGTGAGCACCAGCGGGTCGCCCTTCTCGACGAGCCTGCGGGCGACGAGGTCGGGCACGGCGGCGCGGCCGGCGTCGTCCAGGACGTCGAGCGGCAAGCCGTCGCTCAACCGCGTCTCGAGCAGAACCCGCTCGACCCGGCGGGTCTCCGCGTCGAGGACTTCCCGCGCGTGCGCGGGGCTGGCTCCTTCGCGGAGGCGGCCGGCGTACGCCGCGGGGTGCTTGACGTTCCACCACCGCACGCCGCCGACGTGCGAGTGCGCGCCCGGGCCGACGCCCCACCAGTCCGCGCCGCGCCAGTAGGCCAGGTTGTGCCGGCAGGCGCTCTCGGGCCGCCGCGCCCAGTTGGACACCTCGTACCATCCCATCCCGGCGGCGGCGAACAGGTCGTCGGCGACGACGTACTTGTCGGCCAGGTCGTCGTCGTCCGGCATCGGCACCACGCCGCGGCGCACCTGCCGGGCCAGCGCGGTGCCCTCCTCGACGATCAGCGCGTAGGCCGACAGGTGGTCGGGCGCGCACGCCAGCGCGGCCTCGACCGAACGACTCCAGTCGTCGAGGGACTCCCCCGGCGTGCCGTAGATGAGGTCGAGGCTGACCTCGTCGAAGCCCGCGGCGCGCGCCCACTCGACCACGAGGGGCACCCGGCGGGGGTCGTGGGTGCGGTCGAGCACCGACAGCACGTGCGGCACCGCCGACTGCATGCCGAACGAGATCCGGTTGAAGCCGCCCTCGCGCAGCGCGACGAGCGCCGCCTCGTCGACCGAGTCCGGGTTGGACTCCGTGGTCACCTCGGCGTCGGCGGTGAGGCCGAACTCCTGCCGGACCGCGTCGAGCACCCGCGACAGGTCCTGGGCGGGCAGCAGCGTCGGCGTACCGCCACCGAAGAACACCGTGCCCACCGGGACGTCCATGTCGCCGAGCACGCGCCGAGCGAGGCGGACCTCCTCGATCGCCGTGTCGGCGTACGTCGCCTGCGACGCGCCGCCGCCGAGCTCGACCGCGGTGTAGGTGTTGAAGTCGCAGTAGCCGCAGCGCACCGAGCAGAACGGCACGTGCACGTAGAACGAGAGCGGGCGCGCCCCGACACCCGCCAGCGCGGACTCCGGGAGGGAGCCGTCTGCGGGCGCGGGGTCACCCTCGGGCAGCGCGGACGGCATGCCCCGATCGTGTCACGTCAGGCGTAGAGCGCCTCGATGTGCTCCTGGTAGTTCTTCTCGACGACGTTGCGCTTGACCTTCATCGACGGGGTCAGCTCGCCGGACTCGACGGTCAGGTCGTGGTCGAGCAGCTGCCACTTCTTGATCGTCTCCCAGCGGTTGAGGTGCGAGTTGAGGTCGTCGACGTACCCCGTGACCATCTCGCGCACCTTGCCGCTGTTGACGATCTCGGTGTACGACGCGCCCTTCATGTCGTTCTCCTCCGCCCAGGTGGCCATGGCGTCGGGGTCGAGCGTGATCAGCGCGATGCAGTAGTTGCGCTCGCTGCCGAAGACCAGGAACTGGCTGGCATAGGGGCAGACCGCCTTGAACTTCGACTCGATGGCCGAGGGGGCGATGTACTTGCCGCCCGAGGTCTTGAACAGGTCCTTGATGCGACCGGTGATCGAGAGATAGCCGTCCTCGTCGATCCGGCCCTTGTCGCCGGTGTGCAGCCAGCCGTCGGGGGTGAGCGCGGCGGCGGTCTCCTCGGGGAGGTTGTGGTAGCCGTCCATCACGCCCGGACCCTTGATCAGGACCTCGTCGTCGTCGCCGAGCTTGACCTCGCTGCCCGGGAAGACCGGCCCGACGGAGCCGAACTTGTAGGCGTCGGGGTGGTTCACGAACGAGCCGGCCGACGACTCGGTGAGACCGTAGCCCTCGAGGATCTTGATGCCGGCGGCGTGGAACCACTCGGCGATGTCCTGGTTGAGCGCGGCGGCGCCGGAGATGAAGAAGCGGACGCGGCCGCCGAACCGCTCGCGGATCTTGCTGAAGACCAGCTTGTCGAAGAGCGCGTGCTGCTTCTCGAGCAGGAACGGGATCGGCTCGCCGGCGCGCTTGCGACGGTCGTACTCGAGGCCGACCTTGAAGGCCTGGTTGAAGATCTTCTCCTTCAGCCCGCCCTCGGCGGCCTGCATGGTGACGATCCTTGCGTGTGCCTTCTCGAAGATGCGCGGGGCGGCGCCCATGAACGTCGGCTTCACCACGCCGAGGTTCTCGACGATCTTGTCGACCCGGCCGTCGACCGCGGTCGCGAAGCCGCACGCCAGCTGGGTCGACAGCAGCACCTTGCCGAACGAGTGAGCCATCGGCAGCCACAGGAACTGCAGGTCGTCCTCGGAGAGGATGTTCTGCGCCTGGATCGCGGCGCCCTCGTAGGTCCACGAGCTGTGCCGCAGCCGCACGCCCTTGGGGCGGCCGGTCGTGCCGGAGGTGTAGATCAGCGTCGCGAGCGCGTCGGGCTGGATCTTCGCGATCGCCTCCTCGACGGCGCCCGGGTCGTTCTTCAGCAGCTCGGCGCCCGCGGACTCGAGGTCGTCGAGGCCGATCACCCAGTCGCCGTCGGTGGTGCCGTCGACGACCACGACCTTGGAGAGGTGCGGCAGCTCGGACTTGTGCTCCCGGACCTTGGCGACCTGCTCGTCGTCCTCGGCGAAGACGACCACGCACTCGGAGTCGGCGAGGATGTAGGAGACGTCGTCGGAGATCGTCGAGGGGTAGACCGTCGTGGTCGCCGCGCCCGCGCACATGATCGCGAGGTCGGCGAGGATCCACTCGTAGCGGGTGTTGGAGGCGATGCCGACCCGCTGCTCGGGCTCGACGCCGAGCGAGAGCAGCCCGGCGGCGAGGCGGTTGACCTTCTCGCCGGCCTCGGCCCAGGTCACCGACTCCCACGAGTCGCCCACGGGGTAGCGGAAGGCCTCGCGGTCCGGGGTGGCGTGCACCCGCTCCTGGAACTGGACCGCAACGTTGGCGGGCCGGCTCTCGATGATCGCGGCGTCGTAGTTCACGGCTGACACGGGTGATCGCACTCCCTGGTCCTCGGCGCATCTCGGCACGGTCGCGCGCGTCCGGCGCATCCGTCGGCGAACTGGTTGCGGAACAACCTAGAACACGCGGCTACCGATGGGTAGCGATCCCCCCTGATAGACGGTCGCGTCACCGGATCGTGATAGTGCTCACGCCGGGGATGGCCCCCCAGACCGGCTCGGACCGGCTCAGGCTGGCTCAGACCAGGGCCGCGACGTACCGCTCGGCGGCGCGCACCGCCTCGGGGTCCATGCCGTCCACGCCGACCAGCCGCGGCAGCAGGTGCCGCTCGGTGGTGAGCGCGCGGAACATCGTCGAGACGGTGACGCCGTGGGCGGGCCGGTGCTCGACGACGATCCCGTCACCGGCGGCGACGGCGCCCGGCTCCAGCACGCGCAGATAGGGCCCGGGCCGGCCGACCGCGGTGAACCGCTTCTGCCACTGCCGATCGTCCAGGCGGTGCAGGCCGACCCAGTTCTTGAACACCGAGCACGGGATCCGCACCGAGACGACCTCCAGCAGCACGGTCCCGATCCGCCACCGCTCCCCGACCAGCGCCTCGTTGACGTCGATGCCGGTCGTGGTGAGGTTCTCGCCGAACATCCCGTCGCGCAGGGGGCTGCCGAGCGCCTCGCCCCAGCGGTCCAGGTCCTCGCGGGCGAACGCGTAGACCGCCTTGTAGGTGCCGCCGTGGTGCTTGGTGTCGGCCACCTCGTCGCCGGCGAGACCGAGCAGGCCGACCTCCACGGGACCGGCCACGGGCTGCTTGTCGATCGCGGTGCGCCGCAGGTTGCCGGCCCACTCCTCGTCGCGGGGCAGGCCGACGTTGACCGAGGCGACGCGGGCGGGGTGGGAGAACACGGCCGCCAGTGTGCCGGACGGTGACCGCGCCCGCGGGCGATTTCAGTCCTGCACGGCTTTGACGATCGTCACGCAGCGGGTGATCCACTCCCGGTCGTCGGCGGTCAGCCCGCGTCGCATCCGCTCGGCGTCCTCGATCGTCCAGTAGGCGTTGAGCACCATCCGCACGACCACCCACGCCCGGGCGCGGTCCTCGTCGAGCTCGGCGTCGTCGACGAGGGTGAAGAAGCGCCGGCGCACGTCGTCGCGGACCCGGCCACGGGCGACCACCTCGTCCCAGCGGTTCCACAGCATCGGCGCCGGCTCCGCGTGGACGTCGCCGGACATCGCCTGCGGGTCGATGGCCAGCCAGGGCCCGCGGTCGGCGGCCAGGACGTTCATGTCGTGCAGGTCGTGGTGCATCAGCGTGCCGGTGCTCGCCGGGTCGGTCGCCAGGTCGCGGTACGTCGCCAGCGCCTGCTCCACGAGCCGGTGCGGGATCGGTGCGTCGCGGGGCAGCGCCGCGAGCTGCTCGGTCCAGCGTTCGACGTACGACGTGAACGTGGGCAGCTGCGGCGGCGCCGGGACGTGCAAACGCCGGTAGAGCCCGGCCACGACCTCCGCGGCCTCGACGTACCCGAGGCTGGTCAGGTCGCGCGTGTGCAGCCGCTCGAGCAGCACGGCACGGCGGCGCGGGTCGGCACGCAGCAACCGGACCGCCCCGTTGCCGCCCCAGTGCTGCAGCGCGAGGTGCTCGTGCTCGTTCTCCTCGCCGTCGCCGTCGATGCCGGCCTTGAGGACCGCGGGCTCGCCGTCGCGCGTGACCACCGGCAGGACCCACGACGCGTAGCCGTGCATGCCGGAGCCGGCAGTGGGGTCGATCGTGAGCTCCCACTCCGCCAGCAGGTCCGCCATCGTGCGGGGCAGCCGGTCGAGCCAGTCCACCCACGTCGGACCGAGCCGGGCCTGGGCGAGCAGGCCGGCCGGAGGTCGCGGCAGCGCGGCTACTTCTTCCCCTTCTCGCCGACGTCGGACGTCGAGAGCGCGGCGATGAACGCCTCCTGGGGGACCTCCACGCGGCCGACCATCTTCATGCGCTTCTTGCCCTCCTTCTGCTTCTCGAGGAGCTTGCGCTTGCGGGTGATGTCGCCGCCGTAGCACTTGGCGAGCACGTCCTTGCGGATCGCGCGGATGGTCTCCCGGGCGATCACGCGGGCGCCGATCGCGGCCTGGATCGGCACCTCGAACTGCTGCCGCGGGATCAGCTCGCGAAGCTTGCCGGCCAGCGCGACGCCGTAGGAGTAAGCCGCGTCCCGGTGCACGATCGCGCTGAACGCGTCGACGGTCTCGCCCTGGAGCAGGATGTCGACCTTGACCAGGTCGGCCGCCTGCTCGCCGATGGGCTCGTAGTCGAGCGAGGCGTAGCCCTTGGTGCGCGACTTCAGCTGGTCGAAGAAGTCGAACACGATCTCGGCCAGCGGCAGCGTGTAGCGCATCTCGACGCGGTCCTCGGACAGGTAGTCCATGCCCTGGAGCTGGCCGCGCTTGGTCTGGCAGAGCTCCATGATCGCGCCGATGTAGTCGCTGGGGCTGAGGATCGTCGCCTTGACGACCGGCTCGCGCACCTCGGCGATCTTGCCGGAGGGGTACTCGCTCGGGTTGGTGACCTCGTGCTCGGTGCCGTCCTCCATCACCACGTGGTAGACGACGTTCGGCGCGGTCGAGATCAGGTCGAGGCCGAACTCCCGCTCGAGCCGGTCGCGGGTGATCTCCATGTGCAGCAGGCCGAGGAAGCCGCAGCGGAAGCCGAAGCCCAGCGCGCCGGACGTCTCGGGCTCGTAGGTGAGCGCGGCGTCGTTGAGCTGGAGCTTGTCGAGCGCGTCGCGCAGCGTCGGGTAGTCGTCGCCGTCGATCGGGTAGAGCCCCGCGAACACCATCGGGTTGGGGTGCTTGTAGCCGCCCAGCGGCTCGGCCGCGCCGTTGTGCTGGCTGGTGACGGTGTCGCCGACACGGGACTGCCGGACGTCCTTCACGCCGGTGATCAGGTAGCCGACCTCGCCTACGCCGAGGTCGCCGGCCTTCGTCGGCTCCGGCGAGATCACGCCCACCTCGAGCATCTCGTGGGTCGCGCCGGTCGACATCATCTTGATCCGGTCGCGGTGGGTGAGCTTGCCGTCGACCACCCGGACGTAGGTGACCACGCCGCGGTAGGTGTCGTAGACCGAGTCGAAGATCAGCGCCCGCGGCGGCGCGTCGGGGTCGCCGACGGGCGGCGGGGTCTGCGCGACGATCTCGTTGAGCAGCCGCTCGACGCCGTACCCGGTCTTCGCCGAGACCTGCAGCACGTCGGACTCGTCGCAGCCGATGATGTGCGCCAGCTCGGCGGCGTACTTCTCCGGCTGCGCCGACGGCAGGTCGATCTTGTTGAGCACCGGGATGATGTGCAGGTCGGCGCCCAGCGCGAGGTAGAGGTTCGCCAGCGTCTGCGCCTCGATCCCCTGCGCGGCGTCGACGAGCAGCACCGCCGCCTCGCACGCCTCGAGCGACCGCGACACCTCGTAGGTGAAGTCGACGTGGCCCGGGGTGTCGATCATGTTCAGCACGTAGGTGCCCGGCTCGGCCCCCGCCTCGTTGTCCGCCGGCACCGTCCACGGCATCCGCACGGCCTGGCTCTTGATCGTGATGCCGCGCTCGCGCTCGATGTCCATCCGGTCGAGGTACTGCGC
>NZ_CAMPGZ010000016.1 GCF_946885725.1 uncultured Nocardioides sp. | reverse complement strand
AGAAGACCTGGAACGGCGCTCGAGGACGCGGGTTCGATTCCCGCCAGCTCCACCAGACCAGCCAGCCAGCCAGCAGCCAGCCAGCCAGCCCTCAGCATGACGGAGCCCGAGCCCACGACCGTGGGTTCGGGCTCAGTGCTGTCCGGGTGCCGCCCCAGCCGACGGACCCGGCCCCCGCGCCGGCCCACAGCCAGGTCCTCGACGCGCTCGTGCGCAACGACGCCGAGGTGCTGGACCGGTTGGTCGCCGACGACTGCCGGATCGTGGGGCCGAAGGGCTTCCTGATCGCCAAGCAGGAGAGGATCGAGGCGCACCCGCCGCGTCGACCTGCAGCGCTGCGAGTGCCTTTTCAGGGCGAGACGATCAAGGGCTCGTTCCGCGTCCTCAACGGGTGGTCGCGGGCCGGCGACGTGTGGCAGCTGGTCGGCATCCACTACACCGCCGTCGCTCCCGAGGCCGCAGGCACCGCCCCCTGATCACACCGGCGCGGCGGTCGGCATCGCGCCGATCTGCGACATCAGCGTGAACAGGTCGCAGTACTGCGTGAGCTCGACGATCCGGCCGTCGCGGACACGGACCAGGTCCCAGCCGGCGATCCGGATCTCGCGACCTGTCGCCGGCACGCCGGCGAACTCGCCCTTGTGGGTGCCCCGCCAGAACAGCCAGACGGCGACGAGGTCGTCCTCCTGGACCAGGTCGCGCGGCTCGGCGCGCAGGTCCGGGAACGGCTCGCTGAAGCTGAGCACCGACTTCTTGAGCTCGGCGAGGTCGGCACCGGCGCCGGCGTGGCCCACCATGTCCGGGGCGCAGACCGTGTCGAGGTCGTCGAGCCGCCCGCTGTTGATGATCTCGTAGAAGCGGCGTACGACCTGCTTCTCCTGGGTCTCCATGGGGTCCTCCCTCCCTATCTGGGTTCACCGCCATGGTGATCCGCGGGGGAGGGCCGAGCATGGGGCGACTGCCCTATTTCCAGCCCCATTCCCGGGGCCGCTCAGCGCGGAGCCGCGGCCTCGCTCGTCGGTACGACGGGTTCGGTCCGGGGCAGGTGCAGCATCGCGTACGCCGCCGCCTCGGTGCGGCTGCGCACCCCCAGCTTCAGCAGGATGTTGCTGACGTGGTGGCCGGCCGTCTTGGTGCTGATGTACAGCCGCTCGGCGATCTCCGGGTTGGACAGCCCTTCGGCCACCAGGCGCAGCACCTGCTGCTCGCGCCGGGTCAGCGTGCCGATGTCGCGCGGGCCGGTGCGCCCGCGCACCCCGAGCTCGCGGAGGAACGCCGCGGCGCGGTCGGCGTCCGCGACGGCGCCCATCCGGTCGAACCCCTGCAGCGCGCCCTGCGCCTCGGCGACGGCGCGACCCCGGTCGATGGCCACCAGCGAACTCGCCAGCTCCAGCCTCGTCCGGCAGGCGAGCAAGGCCGATCCGGCGGTCGCGAAGCCCCGCGCGGCCGCCTCGAGGAGCGCGGGTGCGTCCGGCGACCCGGCGGCCACCGCGACCAACCCCCGGCATCGCTCGCGGTGGGCGAGGTGCAGGGGAGTGCCCGTCATGTCGGCCGTCCGGCCGACCCGTTCGGAAGCCTTCTCGGCGAGGGCAGCATCGTCGGCCGCAAGGGCGGCGCTCACGAGCTGGGCGTGCAGCGCCAGCGCCGGCACCGGGGTCTCGCCGACGGCCTCGAGCGCGGCCCGCAGCCGGTCCGCCGCACGACGCGGACGGTCGCGCGCCAGGTCGACCTGCGCAGTCGCGAGCGCGCAGTCCGGGTCGTCCTCGAAGCCCTGCAGCAGAGCCTCGGCCTCCTCGAGCCGCCCCTGCACCAGCCGGAGCTCGACGAGGTCGGCCACCGGGTGCAGGCACCGCGGGCGTAGCCCGGTGTCTGCCATCCTCTGCGCCGCGCGCACCAGCTGCTCCTCGGCCGCGTCGACGCGACCGGTCACCAGGTAGACGCCGCCGCAGCAGCCGGTGCAGAACGCCGAGATGAGCTCGTCCGGCGAACCGGCCTGCAGCGGGACGAGCGGGCCGAACGCGTACGTCGACCGGTGCGTCATCAGCACCTCGGCCCACGGCTTCACGATTGCGGGGTCACCGAGCATTCCGGCCACCTCCAGCAGGCTGCACAGCGCCTCGGCGACGTACTGCACGTCGTGTCCCTCACCGGACGTGGCGGCCGCCATGGCCTCGTGGACGTCGGCGAGCCCGGACGGCACGTCGCCACCGTTGATGGCGCAGGCCCCACGCCGCATCAGCGCGAGGATCTCCAGGTCGGAGTCGGCGTGCTCACGCGCGACCTTCACTACACGGTCGGCGTCGGCACGCTCCTCCGGGCGCGCCGGACGCCTCTCCGACTCGGCGAGGACCAGCCACCCCGGCAGGTTCCCGGGCTTGGCGAGCCGGTCCACCAGCGACCGGGCGCGCGCCAGCCACCCGTCGGCGATCTCGTGGCGCCGGTACCGCGCGCGGTGCTCGCGCGCCAGCCACACGGCGACGATCGCCGCCCCGCGGTCCCGGCCGTCGTGCCGCAGCCGCGCGAACGCCTGGGCCCGCAGCTCGAGCGCAGGCTCGATCTCGTCCAGCCACCACAGCGCCCGGGCCAGCCCGTCGACCGCATCCGCAGGAGCGGCGGAGGCCGCCGAGCACGCGGCCTCGAAGGCGTCGCGTGCCGCTGCCCATTCCCCGCGGCGGAGGTGCTGCTCGCCCGCCTCGACCAGGTCGCGGACGGTCATGCCTTCAGGATGCACCGGGTCGGCCTCTGCGCCATCCCTGTCTGGGCCGTCTTCACGCGTCGGTGAGTTCCCTGGCCTTCTCGGCGCGGTCGCGGGGCCTGCACACTGTTCTTCCCGCCCCCAGTGCGGCTGATGACCAGCCGCGCGAGCCAGGAGAGCACAGATGACTGACCACAGGCCCGCCTACGTGTACGACGCCGTACGCACGCCGTTCGGCCGGTACGGCGGAGCGCTGGCGGGGACGCGGCCGGACGACCTGGCGGCGGAGACGCTGAAGGCAGTCGTGGAACGCACGGGGGTCGATCCAGCTGCCGTCGGCGAGGTGGTCCTGGGCAACGCCAACGGCGCGGGCGAGGACAACCGCAACGTCGCCCGCATGGCGAGCCTGCTCGCGGGACTGCCCGTGTCGGTGCCCGGCTCGACGGTCAACCGGCTGTGCGGCTCCTCCCTGGACGCCGCGATGGCCGGCTCGCGCACGATCGAGACCGGCGACGCGGACCTCGTGCTCACCGGTGGCGTGGAGTCGATGTCGCGGGCGCCGTGGGTGCTGCCCAAGCCGGAGCGGCCGTTCCCGGCCGGCGACGCGCAGCTGGTCTCCACCACGCTGGGCTGGCGGCTGGTCAACAACAAGATGCCCGAGGAGTGGACCGTCTCGCTGGGGGAGTCCAACGAGCAGCTGCAGGAGATCTACGGCGTCTCCCGCACGCGGCAGGACGAGTTCGCCGCCCGCTCCCACCGGCTCGCGCACGCGGCCTGGGAGGCCGGGTTCTACGACGACCTCGTCATCCAGGTGCCCGGCGTCGAGCTGACCCGGGACGAGGGCATCCGCCCCGACAGCACACCCGAGACGCTCGCGGGGCTGAAGCCGTCGTTCCGCAAGGACGGGACGATCACCGCCGGCAACGCCTCCCCGCTCAGCGACGGCGCCTCCGCGGTGCTGCTCGGCTCCGCCTCCCTCGCCGACCAGGTCGGCCGCGACCCGCTCGCCCGCGTCGCCGGCCGCGGCGCGCACGCGGTCGAGCCGCACCGGTTCGGCTACGCCCCCGTCGAGGCCGCGAACAAGGCCCTCGCCCGGGCGGGGATCGGCTGGGCCGACGTCGGTGCGGTCGAGCTCAACGAGGCCTTCGCGGTGCAGTCGCTGATCTGCATCGACGCCTGGAAGGTCGACCCCGACATCGTCAACGCCCGCGGCGGCGCGATCGCGCTGGGCCACCCGCTCGGTGCCTCCGGCGGCCGGATCCTCGGCACGCTCGCCGCCACGCTGCGCGCCGAGGGGCGCCGGTGGGGCGTGGCCGCGATCTGCATCGGCGTCGGCCAGGGCCTCGCCGTGGTGCTGGAGAACGAGTCGGCCGCGGCCTGACCGCTCGGGAGACCTCGCGCGGCGTCAGCCCGCGAGGAGTCCCTCGTGCGCGGTTCCCTCGAGGTCACCGTGCCGCCGCATCCGCAGCGAGACCAGGATGCCGACAAGACCGGCCAGCGCCGGTACGACGATGGCGGCTCGCACCGCGACGTCGCGGGCTCCGTCGTTGATCCGAACGATCTCGTCCGCCTTCGCGTCGGGAGCGTCCTCGAGCAGGAGCTCCAGCTGGGTGGTGCTCATGACCTGCGCGTCGTCCTCGAGCACCTGCGCCACCCGGTCCTTCTCCGACGCGTCGAGCACGGAGCTGTCGTTCGCCATCGAGGTGAACGACAGGGAGAGCGCGGCGAGCATGATGGCGCCGGCGAAGGCCAGGCCGAACGACAGCCCGAAGGAGCCCGCGGCCGAGTTGACGCCCGCCGCCTCGCTCACGCGCTCCTCCGAGATCGGTGCCAGCGTGTAGTTGTTCAGCTGCGAGACCAGCAGCCCGAGGCCGGACCCGGTGATGACGAGCGGGACCACGAGTGCCCAGCCGGAAGTCGCGCGAGGCACGACCCACATCAGCACCAGGAGCCCCGCGGTCACGAGCAGGAACCCGAGGTTGACGACCCTGCTCGCGCGGAGGCTCTTCGCCTTCCCCACGAGGAGGGCGACGACGAACATGCTGAGCGACAGGGGTGCGATGGCGAGGCCCGCACCCATCGCGTCGTACTCGAGCACCATCTGCAGGTAGATGGGCAGCACGATCATCGCTCCGCCGAGCGCGATCTGCTGCAGCATCTGCGAGGAGATGCCGAGCCGGAAGTGCGGGAGGGCGAACAGCCCCGGGTCGACCAGCGCGGCGCGCCCGGCACGCTTGCGCCGCCGGAGCCATGTCGCCAGCAGGCCGAGGCCGACCAGGCCGCCGAGCAGCAGCGCTGCGACGTACTCGCCACCCTCCTGCCAGACCAGGATGCTGAGGACCACGCCACCCATGCCCAGCACGGACAGGACGGCGCCGACGCCGTCCACCTCGCGCGGTCCGGTGTACGGCGCGTCCTTGATCCGGCGTACGCCGGACAGCACGACCGCGATGACGACCGCCTCGAGCAGGAAGCCGACCCGCCACGACAGGTACGACGTGATGAAGCCACCGAGGAGCGGGCCGACGGCGGCGGCGATGGCGGCGGCTGCCCCGACGAGCGCGTAGACCTCTTTCTGCGCGGGACCCTCGAAGTTGCCGTGGATGAGGGACTGCATCGCCGGCAGCAGCAGGGACGCGCCGACGCCGCCGATCAGCGCCCAGAACACGATCACGGCGGTCAGGTCGCGGGCCAGGGTCATCGCGATGGCCCCGGCGCCGTAGCCGAGCAGGCCGAGCACGTAGGCGCGACGACGGCCGAACAGGTCGCCGACCTTGCTGCCGATCAGGATGAAGGCCGCCGACACGAGGGCCTCCAGCGCGATCGCTCCCTGCACCCCGCTCACCGTCGTGTCCAGGTCGCGCACGACGGCCGAGATCGACACGTTCATCAGCGAGGTGTCCACGACGAGCACGAACATCGCCATGGCCAGCAGCAGCGCGAGCAGGCGGTCGGGCTTCGCCGCCTGCTCGACGGCGTCCGACTGCTTGACGCTCATGTCGGCTTCCGGTCGTCGGCCGGTCCGTTCCCGGGTCGGTCGGCCGACGCGAGGCGGCCCTCGTCGATGGCCCGGACGAACGCCGCGTGGTCCTGCTCGTTGTGGTCCGCGTAGGCCTCCGCGAAGGCGCCCACCGCCTTGGTGAACGCGTTGCCCTTCCCGAGGTAGGCCGAGATCGCGATCGCATCACCCGAGCGTGCATGCGCCCGCGCCAGGGTCCACGCGCAGAGGTGCCCGTAGTGGACGAGGGTCGAGGGGTCGAAGGTCTCGACGGCGGCGGACCGCTTCATGTCACGCAGCTGCCGCACGTAGTAGTGGCGCTCCTGACCGTCGGCCTCCAGGTGGTTCCAGCCCAGGAAGATGTCCCCGGCCGTCTGCATGAGCCGCTGCCCGGCGACCACCCGAGCACCGTTGTTGGCCGGAGTACGGCGGGACCCGACCGTCGTGGGCACCGTGTCGGCCAGGACCGAGGCCTGGGCCTCCTTGACCTGCAGGAGGAGCGGGTCGCCGTCGTCCCGTCCGCGCATCAGCAGCACCCAGCACCGGGTGCCGACGCTGCCCACACCCACGACCTTGCGGGCCACGTCGAGGAGCTCGAACCGGTCGAGGAGGAAGCGCCGGTCCGGGGGCAAGCTGCGGCGGTACCGCTTCAGGAACTCCGTCAGGACCTGCTCGATCCGCACGGCTTCGACCTGGTGGACGAGCTCGGTGAGCGGGACCAGCGACGGTGGCTCGGACTTGAAGCGCAGCTCGCCGTCCACGGCCTCGGTCAGCTTGCTCAACGCCCGGAACCGGTCGCTGGCGCGGGCCTTGCGCAGCGCCTTGCTCATGCGCTTGCTCGCCGCCTTGCCGATCTCGGTGCGCAGCATGACCTGCAGCTCGTCGGCGTCGGCGCGGGCGTACCAGATGGCGAGCTCGCCCATGGCGGCGAACTGGGCCATGGCGTCCGCGTAGCGACGTACCACCGCACGAGCCGCCGCGAGGTTCTCCTTGCGGGAGAAGCCGTTCTCCCGCCCGGCGACGACGATGCTGGTGGCGAGCCGCTTCACGTCCCACTCCCAGGGGCCTGCGTGCGTCTCGTCGAAGTCGTTGATGTCGAAGAGGAGGCGACGCTCGGCGGAACCGAACAGGCCGAAGTTCGACAGGTGCGCGTCCCCGCAGACCTGGGTCACCAGCCCGGAGGTCGGTGTGGAGGCGAGGTCCTCGGCCATGCCGAGGGCGTTCCCCCGGAAGTACGTGAACGGCGAGGCCGCCATCCGGGCGTGGCGCAGCGGCACCAGCTCCGGGATCCGTGAACGTCCCACCCGCTCGGCCAGGGCGACCGGGTCGGAGCGCGTCGACGAGAGCTCGAGGTGGTCGTGGCTTCTGGGCGGCACGTACGCGCGCGCGGCGATACCCCGGTCGGCTCGCTGGGCCGGCGTCCGGTGCGCCGGGCCGAGCACCCGCGGAGCGTGGCGGCTTTCGTCGACCTGGCTCGAGAGCGTCATCTGGCGGCCTCCAGGCTCGTCGCCGCCAGGCGTCGAGGCGGCGGTGGACCCCACGGTCGGGAGCGCGGCGGTCGGCGGCTTCCCCCGGAACGGGCGAGAGCGGGGGCGGGCCGGTACCGGGAGGCCCGCTCACCTGTTTCCGGTGAGGAACGTCGTCGCCGGGGGCGGTGCTCTGGGCGCCCGGGGCCCGTGCGTCCCGGAGATCTGGAGTGCCGATGAACGGGTCGCGCCGTCTCCACAGCGCCGACGTGGTCCGGCTGCTGCTCAGCTGGGCGAGCTCCGCCGTCGCGCTCGCCGTGGCCGCGTGGCTGCTGCCCGACCTGAGCGCGAGCACACCGTGGGCGTGGGTTGTGGTCTCCGCGGTGTCCGGGGTGGTCGGGCTCTTCCTGCGTCCGGTGCTGACTGAGGTCAGCGCCCGGCTCGGCTGGCTGGCGGTCCTGCTGCTGGCCCTGGTCGGTCAGGCCGTGATCCTGTTCGGCGCGATGCAGCTCGTCCCCGGCATCGAGGGCACGTTCGTCGCGGCGGTGATCGCCAGCTGGATCTCGGCGGGGGTCGGCACTGCCGTCAGCTGGCTGGCGACCGCGGGGACCGACGACGCCCTGGTGATGACGTTGATGCGAGGCGGTGCACCGAAGAAGGTCGACGACGCGTCCGTGCCCGGGTTCCTCTTCGTCCAGATCGACGGAGTGCCGTTCCCGGTGCTGCGCTGGGCAGTCCAGTCCGGCGCCGTACCCACCGTCCGGCGCTGGCTCAAGCAGAGCCACGTGCTGCGGGAGTGGACGCCGCAGATGCCGTGCACGACGCCGGCCAGTCAGCTCGGCATCCTGCACGGGACCGTCGCGGGCGTGCCGGCGTTCCGCTGGTACGACCGCGAGCTCGGCCGGGTCGTCGTCGCCAACCGACCCGCCGACGCGAAGATCATCGAGAAGCGCGCGACCACCGGCCGGGGGCTGCTGGCCGACGACGGGGTCTCGGTCTCGAACCTCTTCACCGGCGACGCCGCACGGTCCTACCTGACGATGAGCGCGGTGGAGCCGAGCCGAGGGTCGACCGAGACCCGCCGCATGTTCGCACGCTTCATGGCGTCGCCCAACGGCTTCGCACGCAGCTTCGCCCGGACCCTCGTCGAAGTCACCCGTGAGCGCTGGCAGGCCCGCCACCAGCGGATCCGCGGGCTGGAGCCGCGCGTGCACCGCGACTGGACGTTCGCGATGCTGCGCGCCGTCAGCAACGGCCTGCTCCGCGACCTCAACACGGCAGTGGTCGCCCAGGAGATGCGGCGCGGCACGCGAGCGATCTACGTCGACTACGTCGACTACGACGAGGTGGCGCACCACGCGGGGATCACGCGGCCGGAGTCGCTGGCCGCGCTCGACGCCCTCGACCGGGTCCTCGCGTCCCTCGAGCAGCTGAGCACCCGGGGTGCCCGGGAGTACCGGATCGTGGTGCTGTCCGACCACGGGCAGTCCCAGGGCGAGCCCTTCGCCCAGCGGTTCGACCAGTCGCTCGCCGAGCTGTGCGAGGCGCTGATGGCCGAGGAGGTGACGTCGGTCGACGTGCCGGTCGAGGGGCTTGGCCGCGCCCAGGCGGTGGCGGAGGACGTCGGTACGTCGCGTGGGGTCGGCCGACTGGCCAAGCGCGCCGACGCGAACCTGGACCGGCGACGGGGCGAGGAGGAGGTCGACGCGGCGGCTCCCGTGGTGCTCGGCTCCGGGAACCTCGGCCTGCTGTTCCTGCGCCGGCCGCGCCGGCTCACGCTGGAGGAGCTCGACGCGACGTGGCCGCGGTTGGTTCCGGGACTGGTCGAACATCCCGGGGTGCTGTTCGTCGCGGCGGTCGACGACGCGGGCACGCCGTGGGCGGTGGGCGCGGGTGGCCGTCGCAACCTCGCCACCGGCGAGGTCGTCGGCGAGGACCCGATGCTCCCGCTGCACGCCGAGGCAGCCCGGCTCCTCGCGCGTGCCACGCTCCTGCCGGAGGCCCCCGACCTCTACGTCAACAGCGCGGTCGACCCGGACACCGAGGAGGTCGCGCCCTTCGAGGGGCTCGTCGGGGCGCACGGCGGGATGGGCGGGTGGCAGGAGCGGGCGGTGCTCATGGTGCCCGCGGACGTCGCGCCGCTGCTCCCCGACCGGATCGTCGGCGCGGACGCGCTCCACGACGCGCTCGTCTCGATGCTGGTCCAGGCGGGCCACCGCAAGGACGTGACCTGATCAGGCCTGGCCCGGCCGCTCCGGCACCGTCGCGCTCGTCCCCGGATGGAGGGTCAGCACCCGGCAGTCGGGGGAGGTACGACGGAGCGCCTCCTCGAACGCCGGGGCGGGGTCGTCCATCCAGCCGCCGAAGCGGTGCATGGCGGGGAAGTGCAGCGTTCCCCAGTGCACCGGCACCACGCAGCGCACCCGCGCCATCGCACACGCCGTCGCTGCTTCGTCGGGACCGAGGTGCCCCTCCGGCAGCCGCGGTCCCCAGCCGCCGATCGGTACCAGGGCCAGGTCGATGACGGTCGAGCCCGCCAGCTCGGGCAGCAGCGACATCTCGGGGAACAACCCGGTGTCGCCCGCGAACCAGATGCTCCCGTGCGGGGTCTGCACCAGGTGCCCGTGCGTGCCGTTGGGCCGGTGCGGCATCCGTCTCGTGCGGTGGTCGGCGTCGACGAGCCGCACGCGCACGTCGTCGCCGACGTCGTACCACCCGGCGTCGAGACCGGTGTCGAGGCCGACGCCGTGCAGACCCTTCCCGCGCAGCCAGCGCGCGTTCGACGGCCCGGTCAGCACCGGGACGCCGGCCAGCCGCCGCAGCGAGCCGAGCTCGGCGTGGTCGTGGTGGAGGTGGGACAGGAGCACCGCGTCCGCCCCGGCCCAGGCCCGGACGGCCGGGGCCGGCCCACGGCGCCGGAGGACGCCGTTGTGGGGCCGGAGGAGGGGGTCGGTGACCAGGCGTCGGCCGGCGACGTCGAGGACGACGGTGGCGTGGCCGAGCCAGGTCACCTTCAGCACACCCGCCACTGTCCCAGGCCATCGCGCGGGCGGTCGCCGTACCTCGCCCGCTTCGGGCGAGGGCGCTGGAGTGCCCCGTCCATACGGTGGTCCGGCCGGACGGCCCAGGAGGCAGACATGACCGCGTTCACCGTGTGGAAGTTCGACGACCCCGAGGGCGCCGCCCACGCAGCGGACATCCTCAGGAAGGCGGAGGCCGACCAGATCATCAAGGTCGTCGACCACGCCGTGGTGTCCTGGCCCGTGGGCGCCAAGAAGCCCACCGTGCACCAGGGCCACGAGGAGGCTGTCCGAGGGGCCGGCTGGGGCGCGTTCTGGGGACTGCTGTTCGGGGCCCTGTTCATGGTCCCGTTGCTCGGCGCGGCGGCCGGCGCCGCGATCGCCGGGATCGGTCATGCCACCCAGGGCGTGGGGATCGGCAAGGAGCAGATCGACCGGATGCGCAGCGAGATCACCGAGGGCACGTCGGCGCTCTTCGCCGTCACCGAGGAGGGCAACCTCGACCGGCTCGGCGAGCGCTTCCGCGGCGTCCACTCCCGGTTGATCGACACCAACCTCACCCCGGCCGAGCGCGAGATGCTGCTCGAGGCCGTCCAGAACTGACCGCGCGGACCACGATGCCCACCGCTGCCGAGCCGGGCGCCACGACGTTCGTCGCCTGGGTGTTCCCCACGGCGCTCGCCGTGGACGCCGCGGAGCTGCGGGTCAAGCGGCTCGAGGAGCAGCACCGGCTGACCGTCCGCGAGAGCGCGACCGTCAGGTGGCTCAAGGGAAAGACGCAGCCGGAGGTCGTGCGCCGTCATTCCACGGGTCACGCCGTCGGCAAGGGCGCGGTGTGGGGCGGGATCGTGGGCGCGGTCCTCGGCGGCCCGGTCGGAGGAGCGGTCGTCGGCGCGGCGGTGGGCGGAGTCGCGCACAAGGTACGGCGGACGCAGCTGCCCGCCGACGTACTCGCGTCCGTGCGCGACGAGATGCGTCCCGGCCGGTCGGCCCTGCTGGTGCTGGCCGCGCAGAGTCCCGCCGACACCGACGTCGACGCGGTGAGCGGCCAGGAGACCGGCGTGAAGGTGCTGCGCGCCGAGCTCGTCTGAGCCGGCGTGCGGGTGGTCGAGCCTGTCGAGACCACCCCCGACGTCTCCGAGCACCCGGAAGCGCCCCGCCACAGGTGGGCGGGGCGCGCCCCTCGCTGGGGAGCCCGGGGAGCCCGGGAGTCAGCGGTTCTTCAGCTGTGCCGTCAGTGCCCAGATCAGCGTGATGTCGAAGGCGATGATGACCATCGACCAGAGCGGGTAGTACGGCAGGAAGAGGAAGTTCGACAGCGCCGACAGCACCGCGAGGGCGATGCCGGTGACCATCGCCCAGGCCTGGCGCATGAACAGCGCGACGCCGACGGCCACGGCGATGAGCCCGATGGCGAGGTATGTCCAGCCCCACGTGGTCAGGTCGAACTTGAACGTGTAGTTCGGTGTGTTCACGAAGAACTCGTCGTCGAACAGCGCGGCCAGTCCGGCCACGCACTGGAACAGACCGATGGTCACGAGCATGGTGGCCGCGAAGATGGTCATTCCATAGGCGAACGCGCCCTTCGTGGAGTCCTCGAAGGCACGCTGCGGGGTGGTCGTCATCGCGGAACCCTTCTCTCGGGTGGGACTTTTCCGGATGCGCCGACCGTGACACCCGCACGCGGCTGGTCCTTCACCCGATCCGGGCCAAGAGCGGCGGGTCCGGTACGGCGACCGTCGTCCCGTCAGGAGACCCGGTGGCATGGGCGAGGAGCGGTGACATGGGCTACGCGTACAAGGTGGTCGAGCTTCGCGAGAAGCTGATGGGCGGCAAGATGTCCGGCGAGAGGTTGGAGTCGGTCCTCAACGAGCACGCGGCGCAGGGCTGGCAGCTGCGCGCGATCACGGCGGCGGACATCAAGGGCCGCGTCGGCCCCGGCGGGGTGGAGGGCCTGCTGGTCACCTTCGAGCGGCACACCTGACCGACTGCGTGACCGTCACCCGATGCGGGTGACGGTCGTGGCGCGCCCGGAAGCCCACGCTGGGGAGGACAGCCCCAGCCGACGGAGGTGGGCAGATGACCGTGCCCGACCAGCGGGTCGCCCAGGACACCGAGCTCGAGAACCTGCGCGCGGAGGTGGCGCGGCTGCAGGCCGCGCTCGACGCGGGGACCGGCCGGCCGGAGCAGCCGGTGCCGCCTCCGGCCAAGAGGGGTGGCACGCTGCGCTGGATCGGGGCGGGCGTGCTGATGGCGCTCGTCGCGCTGCTGGCTCCGCTCGCCATCGTGGCCACCTGGGTGCACGACGAGATCTCCGACACCGACCGCTACGTGGAGACCGTGACGCCGCTGGCGGCGGACCCCGCAGTGCAGAACGCCGTCGCGGCGCGGGTCACGGACGCGATCTTCACGCGCCTACAGGTGCAGGCCGTCACGCAGGAGGCGGTCGACGCGCTCGCCGACCAGGGCCTCCCGCCCCGGGCGACCGCGAGCCTTTCGGCGCTCGTCCCTGCCGCGGTCAACGGGATCCACGGGTTCGTCGAGGACGCCGTGGACCGGTTGATCAGCTCGAACGAGTTCCAGCAGGCGTGGGTGGTCGCCAACCGGGAGGCGCACGCGCAGATGGTGGCGGTGATGACCGGCAAGACGGGCGACCTGATCCAGGTCCAGGGCAACACGGTCAGCGTGAACCTCGCGGCCATCATCGGCGCGGTGAAGACCCGGTTGCAGGATGCCGGGTTCGACCTGGCCGGGCGGATCCCGGAGGTCAACGCGCAGTTCACGATCCTTCAGTCGGCCGACATCACGCGCGCGCAGACGGCGTTCCGCACGATCAGCGCCCTCGCCCGCGCGCTGCCGATCGTCGCCCTGCTCCTGCTGGCGGCCGCCGTGGCGCTCGCCCCGTCGCGCCGCAAGGCGCTGGTCATCGGTGGGTTCGTGGTGGCCGCGTCGATGGTCCTCCTCGGACTCGCGCTCAACGCGTTCCGCGTCGTCTACCTCGACGCCGTACCAGCGGACCGGCTCCCGCCGAACGCGGCAGCGGCGATCTACGACCAGCTCGTGGGCTTCATCCGGCTCAACCTGCGCGCCGTCCTCGTCGTGTTCCTGGCGGTCGCCCTGATCGCCTGGGTCACGGGCCCTTGGGCGCCGGCGGTCGCGGTACGCCGCGCGACGAGCCGCGCCGTGGAGATGGTGCGGCACGGCTCGGACCGGGCCGGCCTGGACACCGGTGCCTTCGGCGTCGCCCTCTACAACATGCGCACGCCTCTCCGCGTGGGTGTGCTGGGCGTCGCCGTCCTTGTCTACGTCATGGCCGCCCACCCGACCGGAGCGTTCGCCCTCACCGTGCTCCTGGTCGCCGGACTCGTGCTGCTGCTGTTCGAGTTCCTGGCGAGGCCGCCCTCCGAGAAGGGCGCCGAGACCGCGGACGACGTCACTGCAGCGCAGCCGTCAGGCGCATGACGTTGTCGACGTAGCGCTTGCCGCGCGGCCGCCGGCTCCACTCCTCGCGGGTGAGCTCGGTCGACAGTGCGCGGTAGTCGTCCTCGACGGCCCGCATCCGCTTGACCACCTCGGGTCCGAGGAGCATCAGGCTGACCTCGTAGTTCAGCGCGAAGGACCGCATGTCCATGTTGCTCGAGCCGACGACCGCGACGTCGTCGTCGATGGTGAAGTGCTTGGAGTGCAGCACGTACGGCGCGGGGTAGCGGTAGATGCGCACCCCCGCCTCGAGCAGCGCCGCATAGTAGGAGCACTGCGCGTGATAGACCATGAACTGGTCGCCGACGGCGCTGACGAACAGCTCGACCGACACACCCCGCTGCGCGGCGGTCGTCACGGCGTACAGCAGCGACTCGTCCGGGACGAAGTAGGGACTCGTCAGCGAGATCCGCTGCTGCGCGGAGTAGAGCAGCGTGGTGAACAGCCGCAGGTTGTTCTCCATGGGGAACCCCGGCCCGCTCGGCACCACCTGGCAGACGACACCGTCGACCGTCCTGCCGGTGACGTCGGGGCGCCGGTCGGTGAACGCCGCTTCCGGCGGCTCGACCGCGGCCGTGAGCGGGCCCTCGTCGACGGCGATCACCTCGTCGGTCTCGCTGTACCAGTCGGTGCGGAACACCGCGTCGAGGGCGGTCACCGTCGGTCCCTGCACGCGCACGGCGAGGTCCACCCACTCGCGGCCGACCTTCCGGTTCTTCGGCTTGTCGTAGGACGCCTCGATCAGGTTCTGCGAGCCCGTGAAGGCCACGTCGCCGTCGACCACGAGGATCTTGCGGTGGTTGCGCAGGTCCGGGCGGCGGATCCGCCCGTGCAGCGGGTCGATCGGCATCATCGGGTGCCAGTCGATCCGGGTCTCGCGCAGCCGCGTGACGGTGTCCTTGTACGTCGGGATGCCCCGGGAGCCCAGGTGGTCGAGGAGCAGCCGCACCCGCACGCCGCGCTCGGTGGCGGCGACCAGCGCGTCGAAGAACGGCTCGGTGACCTCGTCCCACGCCAGGATGTAGAACTCCACGTGCACGTGGTCGGTGGCACCGTTCACGGCCTCCGTCATCGCGGCGATCGAGGTGCGGTAGTCCGGCAGGAACTCGATGGAGTTGCCGCCCACCGCCGGCAGCGCGCCCAGCCGCCGGTTCAGACGCGCCGCCGACGCGACGTACGCGAGCCGGGGCGTGTCCTCCCGCAGCTCGGCGACCGCCGCGGTCCGCTCGTGGATCTCGTCGTTCACGCGCTGCTGCTTGGCCTGCCGGCGTCGCTCCACGTGCGTGCTGCCGAACAGCAGGAAGAAGAGCATCCCGACCAGCGGGGCGGCCAGGATGAGCAGCAGCCAGGCCATCCCGGTCGACGGCCGCCGGCCGCCGGGAATGACGCACACCGCGGCGACGCAGATCGCCACGTGCAGGAGCACCGCGGCCACCGACAGCAGGGTGGTCAGCGGCCCCGGGGCGGCGACCGCGAGGACCGCCCCCGCCTCCGTCGTGACCAAGCCGCGTCCACCTCCGACCCCGTGTGGTGAGGCTGCCGAGCGCCGTCGAGATCGTCCGAGCCCCATGTTCCGGGGTCCCGGCGGCGCCCCAGTCACCCGCAGCGGGTGAGCCAGCGCCACGCTCCCGAGCACGACCATCGCGGTGATGGCTATCTCCGACGATGCGATTCCCCGAGGTCTGCGGCTCCTGCTCGGAGCGGCGGCCGCGACCGTCGTGCTCGCCGGCCTCCGTGCCATCGACTTCCTCGTCGCTCCGGTCTTCCTGGCGCTGGTCCTGACTGTCCTGGTGCATCCCGTGAGCCAGTGGCTTCGGAGCAAGGGCGTGCCGGGCTGGGCCGCGACGACCGCGATGCTGGTTCTGGTCTACGTGCTCATCCTCGGGCTCACGGTGTCGCTTGTCGTCTCCCTCGGGCGGTTCGCGGCGATCCTCCCGGAGTACGAGGACACCTGGAACGACCTGCTCGCCAACGGGACCGCGGCGCTCGACAAGCTCGGAGTCGACTCCAAGGAGCTCGCGGCGCTCCGGGACGACATGGACCTGTCCAAGATCGGTGACGTCGTGCTCGGTCTGGTCGGCGGTCTCGTCGACATGCTCTCGAGCGTGGTCTTCATCTGTGCCGCCGCGCTCATGATGACGTTCGACGCCGGGAAGTTCCCGGCCAACCTGGCCGCCGTCACTCGCGATCGGCCGGGCATCGGGGCGGCGTTCAGCAGCTTCGCGCACGGCACCCGGACCTACCTGCTCGTGTCGACGGTGTTCGGCTTCCTCGTCGCCGTGCTCGACACGATCGCCCTGGCGTTCATGGGAATCCCGGTCCCCGTGCTGTGGGGACTGCTGGCCTTCATCACCAACTACATCCCGAACATCGGGTTCGTGATCGGGCTGATCCCTCCGGCCGTCCTCGCTCTCCTCGAGGGTGGGCCCGGCCTGATGATCGCCGTGATCGTCGCCTACAGCGTCATCAACATCGTGCTCCAGTCGGTCATCCAGCCGAAGTTCGTGGGTGACGCGGTCGGGCTCGCGACGACCGTCACGTTCGTGTCCCTGATCTTCTGGACCTTCGTGATGGGCCCCCTCGGGGCGCTGCTCGCGATCCCGCTGACCCTCTTCGCGAAGGCCGTGCTGGTCGACGTCGACCCGCGCGTCGCCTGGGTCGACACGCTGGCGTCGAACAAGGACTCCCGGCGGGAGGAGGCCGCGCCGGCGCCGCCGGTCCCGGAGGTCCGGACCGCGACGCCCACGCCGTGACCGCCTGGCGCTGGGTACGCCGGTGGGGACCACGTGGCATCGCCCTCGCTCTGACAGGGACCGGCCTGTACGTCGTGGCGCCCAGCCTGCTCGCGATGCTGGGCGCGTGGCCGCAGCTGGAGACCGTGCGGCCCGGCTGGTTCGTGCTCCTGGCCGCGCTCGAGGCGGGCAGCTTCGCCTCGCTGTGGGTGCTGACCCACGTCGCGCTCTCGCAGCCGCGGCATGCCCGTCGTACCGGTGAGCCGGCCGCGCCAGCGCGCATGACGCCGGCGCACGCGGGACCGCGCCGGCGCCGCGCCCGGTCGTTGCGCTGGACGGACGTCGCCGGCGCCCAGCTCGTCGGCAACGCCGCCAGCCGCGTGCTGCCCGGTGGGGCCGCGACGGGAACCGTCGTGCAGGCCCGGGTGCTGGTGAGCAGAGGCCAGCCCGCGGCGCTGGTGGCCAGCGCGCTGGCCGCCGTCGGCCTGCTCACCACGGGCGTCCTCGCGACGCTGCCGGTGCTGACCGTCCCCGCGGTGCTGATCGGACCGCCGCCCGCGCACCAGCTCCAGCTCGGCCTCCTCGTGTCGCTGGTCGTCGCCGTCGTCGTGGTCGGTCTCGGCGTCCTGGCCCTCACCGTCCCGCGCATGGTGGTCTTTCTCGGGTTCGCCGTAGGCGGCTTGCTGCACCTGGCCCGCGTGCCGGTGACCGCCGTCGGAGTCGCGATGGGCGTCGCACGTCAGCGGGCGAGGGTGAAGGCGGCGTTCCTCGGGCACTGGTGGCGCGCGGTGATGGCGGCCTCGGCGCACCGGATGCTGGACTACGCGGCGCTCGTGGCCGCGCTCGTCGCGGTGGGCGCCCAGGTGCGCCCCTCGCTCGTCCTGCTGGCCTATGTCGTCGCGATGGTGATCGGGATGGTGCCGGTCACCCCCGGAGGTCTCGGTTTCGTCGAGACCGGGCTCACCGGCGCGCTGGTGCTGGCGGGCGTGACCGCCGACGCGGCCCTCCTCGCGACCCTGCTCTACCGCCTGGTG
Organism: uncultured Nocardioides sp.; assembly: GCF_946885725.1. Next base: position 13,521 of record NZ_CAMPGZ010000016.1, on the reverse strand, counting down.
TCCTTCTGGATGCCGATCCCGGCGGGAGCGCTGGCCTGGGCGGGACTCGCGGTGAACCGCTCCGGCGCAGCGAGGCAGGCCTCGGCGAGGCAGGGCGATGCGGGCGCCCACGTCGCCTGACGGTGGCGACGGTGCGCGTCGCTAGCCGCCGCTCGCGACCAGGTGCACGAGGGTCCGGCGGATCGCCGTCTCCTGGTCGCCGACCAGTTCCAGCCCCCGGCTGGCCAGGCAGTCCTTGACACCGCGAGCCACCGCGAAGGCCTCGTCGGGGCTGCAGGTGGCCGAGAGCTCGACCCGGCGCGTGCCGTCGGGGAAGAACCAGTGCCGGGCCCGCAGCGGCCGGTCGAGCTCCGGGAGCCGGGCCTTGTGCTGCACGACGTGCAGCGGGCCGAGCATCACCAGGTTGCCGAACCGCGGTGGGTCGGCGTTGTGCGGCGCGGAGAAGCGGCGCTGCTCTTCCGTGACCATGCTCATCACCGGGGCACGGCCGCGGGCCGCCCGGCGTACCTGCTCGTCCTTCGCGCGTCCACCCAACGTGGCCGAGCAGACGAAGCCGCCCGGGACGACGTCGACGTCCGCCGAGAACGTCGGCGCGTTGCGCACAGCGGGAGAGACCTGGCTCGGCGGAAGGTGCCGGTGGGTGACGGTCACCCGGCCCGCACGGCCCTGCACGCGCAAGGCCTGCACGGTCACGCCCTGGGACGTGAGCACCAGCGCGGGGGAGTCGAGCAGGAAGAGCTGGCCGACCCGGGCCCGGAGCGGGTCCACCCCGAGGGCGTCGAGCGCCGGACGACGGAGCTCGTCGGCGACGACGAACCTCAGCTCGACCCGGGGAGCCCGGATGAGCACGGGCAGCAGGTCGTGCAGCCGATACCCGGCCGCTGCCGGCGACCGGTCCGCCGACGGGACGGTGGCGGCGGGCGCCGGACCGAGCCGGGCCGGCGCCGCGCCACGCGTCATCGTCACTCCCCGAAGGCCTCTTGCAGGGCGCGTTCCTGCTCGTTGGACAGGTTGGTGAAGAGCAGCTCGGGCTTCTCGGCCGCGAACGCCTCCTTCACCTTGTCCATCACGGCCCCGGAGCTGAGCACGAACAGCGCGGACGTCCCAGGCGTGACCTTGTCGCGGACGTCGTTGATGAAGGTGTCGTCGATGCCGACGTCGGCGAGCGATCCGGACAGCGCGCCGGTGGCCGCGCCGATCGCCGCGCCGAAGAGCGGCACCAGGAAGATCAGGCCGAACAACATGCCCCAGAACGCGCCGCCCAGCGCGCCTGCGCCGGTCAGGTTGTGCATCTGCCGGGTCTTCGGCTTCTTCTTGCCCTCCTCCCACTCCACCACCGCGGCGTCGTGGATCACGATCAGGTTCTCCCGGGCGAGGTCGTGGAGGGTCTTGGATGCGTGCTCGGCGCCGTGGGGGGTGTCGAACTTCCAGACCGTCAGACTCGCTGCTGTCGTCATGGGTCGCTCCTCGGGCGGTATAGGTGGTCCGGCTGGAGAAACGACACTGGCCGAGACCACGGGAGGGCTGCTCACCCGATGCGGGTGACGAGTGCCGGCGTCGCGGGCTGGATCGTCGAGCGGTGAGCGCGACCAGCCACAGCACGTCGTCCGGGCAGCGCCTGCGCGTCGCCGACGCGGGTGCGCTGCTGTACGGCGCGCTCATCGCGGCGTCCGTGCTGGCGACCGCCAGCGCGCACGCGGAGGACTTCACCTACGTCGCCCTGGCGACCCTGCTGGTGCTCGGCGTCTACTGGCTGGCCCACGTGTACGTCGCGGCGCAGCGGATGCAGTACGGCGGCGACGACCGTCTGCTGCACCGCCGGCTCGGGCACTCCGGCCGTGAGGAGCTGAGCATCATCCAGGGCGGGCTGCCGGCGATCGTCGTCTTCGTGGTCACCGACCTCGCGGGCGCGGCGGTCAGCACCGCGGCGGCGGTCGCTGTGTACTTCTCGGTGGCCGTGCTGGTGGGCGCGGGCTACCTGCTCGCACGACGGGCCGGCCGCCGGGGCTGGACGGCCGTCCTGGACGCGGCCGCGGCCGGGCTCCTGGGCGTCGTGGTGATCATCGCCAAGGCGCTGCTCCACTGACGCCCCGAAATCGACGGCCGGAAACACGTCCGAATCAGGTGATCCGGGCGTCTCCGTCCCCTCGGAGGCTGGCATCCCTGCCGGTGCTTGAACCCGGTGAGTCAATGTGGAGGTGCCGTGACAATCTCTCGCCACGAGACGTCCCCAGGGCTCTCAGTCACCGACACCGCTCTCGGCCTGGCGCTGGTCGTCGCGGCCGCTGGCAGGCGCACGGCCCACCGGACGCAGGTCGTCTGGTCGCCCTTCGTAACCCTCGCCGGGCGGGCGGAGCGCACCGTGCGGCGTACCCCGCTCGCATCCGCGCTGGCCGCGGTCGCGGCGCAGGGTGAGGGGCTCCGCCGACGGATCACCGCGGGCGGCGAGGACGCGCTGGACCGGCTCCTCCCGGCGGCGGTCGAGGAGGCGCTGCGACGGGTCGACCTCACCCAGGTCGTGCTGCGGCACGTCGACCTCGACCGGGTGGTCGCCGAGGTCGACGTGGACGCCGTCGTACGCCGGGTGGACGTCGAGCAGGTCCTCGACCGGGTGGATGTCAACGAGGTGGTCGCCCGTGCCGACGTCGACGCCGTGGCTGCGAAGCTCGACCTCGAGCGCGTCCTCGACCGGGTCGACGTGGACGCCGTGGCCGCGAGGCTGGACATCGAGCGGGTGCTCGACCGCCTGGACCTCACGGACCTGGCCGTGAAGCGGCTCGACTGGGACGTCCTGGTCAACGCGGTGCTGGCGCACGTCGACCTCGAGGCGGTCGCCCTCGAGGTGATCGAGGCGGTCGACCTCCCGGAGATCATCAGGGAGTCGAGCGGCGCGCTGACCTCCGACACGGTGCGCAGCGCGCGCATCAGGGGTGCCGCGGCCGACCAGGCGCTCAGCCGGGTGCGTGACCGGTTCCGCGCGCGGCACGACGGCGTCGGGTTGCCGGCGCCCCAGCCTCCGGTCGGGTCGTGACCCACCATCCCGCCTCGTCGCTCCCGAAGGAGGCGGAGGCGCTGCAGGGCAGGCCGGCGGGTCTGGTCAGCCGCGGGGTCGCCGCGGCCATCGACGCCGTCGTGGTCGCCGCCGTGCTGCTCGCGATGTACGTCGCGGTGGCGGGCGCCCTGTTCGTCTGGAACCCGCGCTCGTTCTCGCTCCCGTCCTGGTCGGGGATCGTGACGCTGACCAGCGCCTGGCTCGTCGCCGTGGTGTACCTGACGGCCGGGTGGTGGACCGCCGGTCGCTCCTGCGGCTGCACGGTCATGGGCCTGCGGGTCGTCGGCCGTCGCGACGGGGGCCTGCGCTTCCTGCAGGCGCTGGTGAGGGCGGCCGTGTGCACGTTCTTCCCGATCGGTCTCGCGTGGAGCGTCGTCGACCCGAGGTCGCGGGCGGTGCACGACATCGTCGTGCGCAGCCAGGTCGTCTACGACTGGGGGCACCGCGAGCCGTGACCGATGGTCACGTGCTCACTGCAGCAGCGCGGTGACGCTGAGCACCACCACGGTCATCCCCGCGAGCATCGCGAGCAGCGGCCACACCCACCGCAGGTAGGTGCCGTAGGGGACCTTCGCGATGGCCAGGCCGCCCATCACGACCGCCGAGGTGGGGATGAACAGGTTCATCAGCCCGGAGGCGCTCTGGAAGGCAGTCACGGCCAGGTCCGCCGGGACACCGACGAAGCCGGCGAGCGGCGCCATGATCGGCATGGCGACGGTCGCCAAGCCGGACGACGAGGGGATGAGGAACGAGAGCGGCAGGAACAGCAGGTACATCACCACCGCGAACGCCGCCTGCCCGACGTCGCCGAGCGCGGTCTCGGCCCAGTGCAGGACGGTGTCGGTGATCTCGCCGTTGTTCATGATCACGGTGATGCCGCGCGCGATGCCGATGATCAGCGCGACGCCGAGCAGGTCGCGCGCGCCTGCCACGAACGACTCGGTGAGGTCGACCTCGCTCAGGCGGGCGACCAGCCCGATGATCACCGCGAACAGGATGAACGACGCGGTCATCTCCGGGAACCACCACCACAGCGTCGGGAGGGAGAGGCCGAGGTCCTCCCACGGGATGACGCCGTACATCATCAGTCCGAAGGCGAGGCCGAAGATCGCGAGCACCGCCCTGTGCGTGCCGGTCATCGTCGCGGGCTCGTCGTCCGCTCCCATCCGGAAGCCCGCCTCGGCGTCGCCGCGGAGCTCGTGGACGACGGAGGTGGCGGGGTCGGCCTTGATCCGGTCGGCGTACCTGAGCACCCAGAAGATCCCGAGGGCCAGGCCCACCACGAGGATCACGAGCCGGGAGACCAGGCCGTCGCTGAGCGGCACCCCCGCGAAGCCCGAGGCGATGCCGGTGGCGAACGGGTTGATCGTCGACCCCAGCGTCCCGATGCCGCAGCCCAGCAGCAGCACCGCCGCGCCGGTCAGGGTGTCGTAGCCGGCCGCGACCATCACGGTGATCACCAGTGCGTAGAAGGCCAGGCTCTCCTCGGCCATGCCGTACGTCGTGCCGCCCAGCGCGAACACCGACATCAGGATCGGGATCATCCAGCGCTCCCGCCCCTCGAGTCTCCGCACGAGACGCCCGATGCCGGCCTGGATCGCCCCGGTGCGCATGGTGACGCCGAGGAACCCTCCGATCACGATGATGAACAGGGCGACGTCGATCGCGCCGAACAGCACGCCCTCGTTGTAGTAGCTGATCGTGCCCTCGGCGTCCTCGATGCCGTAGAGGCCGTTGATCGGCGCGGTCAGTGAGTCGATCAGGATCCGCTGCGGGTTCGACTCCACCTCGGTATAGGTCCCCGGGATCGGCGCGCCCTGGTCGTCCAGCTCGTAGGTGCCCGCCGGGATGATCCAGGTCGCGATCGCCATGACGACGATCAGCGCGAAGAGGATCGTGTAGGCGGAGGGGAGCGAGAGCTTGCGCCGCTTGTGCTCTGTCGGAGGCGGTCCCTGGTGAACCGTCGTGTCCTCGGTCATGGCGCCTCCTTCGGGGTGGGGATCTGGCCGGGCTCGGGAGCGACGTTCGTGCCGTCGTCCGCCCAGGGCCGGTCGGCCGTGGGCACCTTGAAGCCGAGGTAGCCGTAGAGCACGTCGATCAGCGGGCTCAGGATGTTGAAGAAGCAGAACGGGAAGTACGCCGCGGTGGAGACCCCGAGCACGCCCGAGATGTAGGCGCCGCACGTGTTCCACGGGACGAGGACCGAGGTCACGGTCCCGGAGTCCTCGACGGCTCGTGACAGCACCTGAGGAGCCAGGCCCCGCTTGGAGAACTCCCTCCGGAACATCCGGGCGGGCAGGACGTCGGCGACGTACTGGTCACCGGCGATCACGTTGAGACCCACACCGCTGCCGCTCACGGCGGCGATCAGCGAGCCCCGGCTGCGGGTGCGGGTGACGACGGGTTGCAGCAGCCGCTGCAGGAAGCCGGCGTGCTCCATCACCGCCGCGAACGAGAGCGCGCCCAGCACGAGCCAGATGGTCGAGAGCATGCCGGCCATGCCGCCACGCGAGAAGAGCTCGTCGATGGGGACGACACCGGAGGCGCTGACGAACCCCGTCGCCATCGCACCGAAGATCGCGTGGATCGACGTGCTGACCGGCCCGAGGTCCGGGTCGTCCACGAACGACTGGACGGCGTCCCATTGCGTGAACGGCGCCATCAGCCCGGCGACGAGAGCGGCGCCGAGGATCGACAGGAACGGTGGGTACCGCCGTACGGCGAAGACGACGAGCGCGACGAGCGGCAGGAGGTTGAGGGCGGAGATGTCGAAGGCGGTCGCCAGGGCCTCGCGAGCCACGTCGGTGCTGATCGCTCCCTCGGGGTCGGCGGCGAAGCCGAGGATCGTGAAGAGGACCAGGCTGATGCCCAGGGCGGGTCCGGCGGTCCAGAACATGTTCTTCACGTGCTCGCCGACGGTCAGCCCGCCGCCGACGAGCTTCGGCACCAGGATCGTCGTCTCGGACAGCGGCGTCATCTTGTCGCCGAAGTAGGCACCGCTGATGACGGCGCCCGCCGCGATGGCCTCGTCGAGCCCCATCACCCGGGACATGCCCACGAAGGCGACGCCGAGCGTGCCGGCGGTCGTCCACGAGCTGCCCGTCACCGCCCCGACCAGGGCGCAGATGACCGCGGTCGCCAGGTAGAACCAGGCCGGGCTGAGCAGCCGGATGCCGATGTCGACCACCGTCGGGATCGTGCCCGCCATGTTCCAGGTGCCGATCAGCGCGCCGACCGCGAGCAGGATGAAGATCGCCCCGATCGCCGAGGTCACCCCGCCGACGGCCGCGTCGGCGACCGCCGCGACGGTGTACCCGTTCTTGAACGCCATCAGGCTGGCGAACGCGGCGCTCAGCAGCAGCGCGACCTGGAGCGGGCCGTTCGTCGCGTCGATGCCGAACAGCACGATCGTCATCGCCAGCAGGATGATCAGCACGACGATCGGCAGCAGCGCGTCGAGGAGCGTCGGGTCACGCGGCGTGCGCGGAGGGTCGGCAGGCGGGCGGTGCCTGTCGTCCCGGTGGCGCGACGATGCCTTGGACATGGCAGCTCATCCTGTGGCGGAGGTGCTCGCCCCGAGCACGAGCGCGCCGACCTCGTCTCCTCGGTGGTGCTCGGGACCACGGGCGAAGGCCACCAGGCCGATGACCACGAGGACCGCGGCGACGACGATGACCCAGCGGACGACGGATCGCATGACCCGCTCCTTCCGTCAGACCGGGTCGCGGAGAAGCGGGCACGTCATGCAGTGACCGCCGCCGCGGCCCTTGCCGAGCTCGAAGCCCTCGATGGGGAGGACCTCGATGCCGGCCGCGCGCATCTTCGCGATCGTGTAGGTGTTGCGCTCGTAGGCGACCACCACGCCAGGCTCGAGGGCGACGACGTTGTTGCCGTCGTCCCACTGCTCGCGCTCCGCCTGGTAGGCGTCTCCGCCGGTCTCGACCACGCGCAGCTTCTTCACGCCGAGGGCGTCCGCCACGGCGGACAGGAAGTCCTTCTCCTCGGTCACGTGGAAGCGGCCGGGAACCGACCCGGGCCGCAGGCTGATCGCGCGGACGTTGTTCATCACCTTCGGGTACAGCGTCACCGCGTCGCGGTCGAGCATGGTGAACACGGTGTCCAGGTGCATGTGAGCGCGGTCCTTGGTCATCACGACGGCGATCACCCGCTCGGCCGCGCCCTTGGCGAACAGCTGCTGGGCGACCAGCTCGATCATCCGCGCTTGGGTGCGCTCGCTGAGCCCGATGAGCACGGTCCCGTTGCCGATGGGCTGGACGTCGCCGCCCTCCATAGACGCGCGTCCGAAGTCCTGGATCTCGAAGCGTCCCTCGTCGCCCAGCTCGGGGTACCAGAACTCGAACGACGCGTCGGCGAACATCGGATGGCAGCGGTAGACGGCCGCGACGTTGTAGGCCTCGAGCCGCCGGGCCGGCCAGTACATCGGGTTGATCGTGACGCCGCCGTAGATCCAGCAGGACGAGTCGCGCGTGAACAGGGTGTTGGGCAGCGGGGGAAGCACGAACATGCTCGTGTCGTCGATCGCGGCGGCAGGCAGGGACGTCGCGCGCAGCTTTCCGACGTCGAGTCCCGACTCCGCGACGGTGAGCCCGCCGATGAGGTGGGCCGCCAGGGCGTCGGGCTTCATGTCCGTGAGCAGCTGGCGGACCTCGTCGACCAGGGAGACGCCGACGGTGTACTCGGACGCCGCGACCTCGATCAGACGGCGCCGGCCCTCGGCGCTCGCCTCCAGCGCCTCGGCGAGGAGCTGCTGGAGCAGGAAGACCTCGACACCGCGCTCGCGCATCAGGGAGTCGAACTTGTCGTGCTCGTACTGCGCCCGCTCCACCCACAGCACGTCGTCGAAGAGAAGCTCGTCGTGGTTGGACGGGGTGAGCCGCTGGAGACTGAGCTCCGGTCGGTGCACCATCACCTTGCGCAGACGGCCCACCTCGGAGTGGACACCGAACTCGGACATCGTGGTCTCCTTCTGTTGCCCTGTGGGATCGGTGTCAGGCGGCAACGACCTGCGTGCCGGCGGAGCCGGCGACGACCTGCTGGATCTGCTCGAGGCTGCCGATGGCGGCCCGGTGGCCGGTGACCTCGACGAAGTGGGCGGCGGCATCGACCTTGGGCCCCATCGACCCGGCCGGGAGGTGCAGGCCCCGCAGCTCGGCGGGGGTGACCTTGGTGAGCTGCTTCTGGTCGGGCGTCCCCCAGTCGGTGTAGACGCCGTCGACATCGGTGGCCATGACGAAGAGGTCCGCCTCGACCTCGCGGGCGAGCAGCTCGCTGGCGAGGTCCTTGTCGATGACGGCCTCGACGCCCGACAACGTGGGACGGCCGTCCGCGCCCGGCGTGGACGTCGTCGGGACGCCACCGCCGCCGGCGCAGACCACGACGACGTCGCGGTCGAGCAGCACGCGGATGGGGTCGATCTGGAAGATGTGCTTCGGCAGGGGAGAGGGGACGACGCGCCGCCACGACTCCCCGTCGCGCCGGAACGGCCAGCCTTTCTCGGCGGCGAGCGCCTGCGCCTGGCCCTCGGTGTAGACGGGACCGACGAACTTGGTCGGGTTCGCGAACGCCGGGTCCTCGGGATCGACCTCGACCATCGTCATGATCGTGGCGAACTCCTCCGAGTCGGGGAGCACGTTGCGGAGCTCCTGCTCGAGGACGTAGCCGATCATCCCTTCGGTCTGGGCGCCCAGGACGTCGAGCGGGTACGGGTCGACGGCCGTGTACGCCGCCGCCTGGAGCGCCAGCAGCCCCACCTGTGGCCCGTTGCCGTGAGAGAGCACCAGCTCGTGGTCGAGCGCGACCCCCGCGAGAGCCGGCGCGGCCAGCCGGACGTTGTCCCTCTGGGCGGCGGCCGTCATCGGCTCCCCCCGCTTCAGGAGCGCGTTGCCGCCGAGGGCGATCACCACACGCACGTCTGCCTCCTCAGGACCCGAGCGTCGCGACCATGACGGCCTTGATCGTGTGCAGCCGGTTCTCCGCCTGGTCGAACACGATCGACGCCGGCGACTCGAACACCTCCTCGGTGACCTCGAGCGCCTCCAGCCCGTGCTCCTGGTAGATCTGCTCGCCGACCTTGGTCTCGCGGTTGTGGAACGCCGGCAGGCAGTGCATGAACTTCACCGCGGGGTTGCCGGTGCGCCGTACGACGTCGGCGTTCACCTGGTACGGCATCAGCAGCTTGATCCGCTCGGACCAGACCTCGGCCGGCTCGCCCATCGACACCCACACGTCGGTGTAGAGGAAGTCGACACCGGCGACGGCCCTGTCGACGTCGGCGGTGAGTGTGAGCCGGGCGCCCGTCTGGTGCGCGATCTCGTGGCACTCCTTCACGAGGGTCTCGTCGGGCCACAGGTGCTCGGGCGCGCAGATGCGGACGTCCATCCCGAACTTGCAGCCGCCGACCATCAGGGAGTTGCCCATGTTGTTGCGGGCGTCGCCGAGGTAGCAGTAGGCGATGTCGGTGCGCTTCTTGTCGCTGTGCTCGGTCATCGTCAGCACGTCGGCGAGGATCTGCGTCGGGTGGAACTCGTTGGTGAGGCCGTTCCACACCGGGACGCCGGCGTACTTGGCCAGCGTCTCGACGCCCGCCTGGGAGAAGCCGCGGTACTCGATGCCGTCGAACGTCCGCCCCAGGACGCGCGCGGTGTCCTTCATCGACTCCTTGTGGCCGATCTGCGAGCCGCCGGGGTCGAGGTAGGTCACGTGCGCGCCCTGGTCCTTCGCGGCCACCTCGAACGCCGTGCGCGTGCGTGTCGAGGTCTTCTCGAAGATCAGCGCGATGTTCTTGCCCGTCAGGCGGGGCACCTCGTACCCGCCGTACTTCGCGGCCTTGAGCTCGGCCGAGAGCCGGAGCAGGTACTCGAGCTCGGCGGGCGTGAAGTCCAGCTCCTTGAGGAAGTGCCGGTTGCGGAGGTTGAACGCCATGGCGGGTGTCCTTCGTCGGTAGGAGTGAGGTCTCAGGCGGGTGCCGGGACCCTGGCGAGAGCGGGAGCGGGCCGGCTGCGCTGGGCCCGCGTCCGCAGCACGAGCTTGATGACCTCCTCGACCACGACGAGGCTCAGCGCGAGCCCGACGCAGATGGACCACTGCGCGAACGTCAGGCTGGTCGTGCCGAAGATGCGCTGGAGGATGTCGAGCGCCGTCACGGCGATGATCGCCAGCAGGGCCGCGCCGTAGCGGCGGAGCTGGGTCGCGTCCGGCAGGAACTTCCGGTCGAAGATCGTGTCGTCGGGGCTGCGGCTGAGCAGGCCGGCGGCCAGGTGGAACAGCGAGAGCGTCGTCAGCAGCATGGTCGCGCCGAGGACGGCACCGCCCTGCGCGTTCCCGATCTGGTAGGCGACCAGCGCCCCTGTGGTCATGACCGCGCCCTGGACGCACAGGCGCACCCAGTCGGTCCGGGACAGCACCGGGGCGCCGACCGGCCGCGGCGGGCGATCCATCAGGCCGGGCGTGGGCTTGTCGAAGCCGAGCGCGATGGCGATCGGGATGTCGACCACCATGTTGAGCCACAGGATCTGCAGCGGGTTCATCGGTGCGCCGTCGGCGATCCCGATGACCCCCGCGACGAGGAAGATCGCGATGTAGGCCACCAGTGTCGACATCTGGAAGCGCAGGTACTTCAGCAGGTTGTCGTAGAGCGCGCGGCCGTAGGCCACGGCGTTGACGATGGTGGCGAAGTTGTCGTCGGTCAGGATCATCACCGCGGCCTCCTTGGAGACCTCGGTGCCGGTGATGCCCATCGCCACGCCGATGTCGGCGGCCTTGAGCGCGGGGGCGTCGTTGACGCCGTCGCCGGTCATCGCCGCGATGTTGCCGCTGCGCTTGAGCAGCTGGACGAGGCGGATCTTGTCCTCGGGCGCCACCCGGGCGACCACGCCGATGCCGGGCAGCTCCTCGAGCAGCTCCTCGTCGCTCATCGCCGCGAACGCCGTACCGGTGACGGCGCGGCCCTCGATGCCGAGCTCGCCGGCGATCGCGGCTGCGGTCGTGGCGTGGTCACCGGTGATCATCCGCACCCGGATCCCCGCCGACCTGCACTCGGCGATCGCGGCCCGGGCCTCCGCGCGCGGCGGGTCCACGATGCCGACCATGGCCAGCATGGTGAGGTCGTCGACGAGGTCGATCAGGTTCGCGTTCGGGTCGAACGTCTCGCGTGAGAAGTCCTTCTCGGCCACGACCATGACGCGCTCGCCGGACTTCGCCATCCGGTCGTTCACCTCGAGGGCCAGGCTCACGTTGTCGTCGGTGACGGGGACGATCCCCTTGTCGGGGCTCCGGTACGACGCGGCGCGCGCGATCAGCACGTCGGGTGCACCCTTGACGTAGCACCGGACCACCGGCTCGCCGTGGGCGCCGGTCATCTCGTGGAACGTCGCCATGAACTTGTAGTCCGAGTCGAACGGCACCTCGGCGATCCGGGGATAGGCCCTCCGGGTCTCCTCGATGTTCAGCCCGCCCTTGCCGCCGAGCACGATCAGCGCGCCCTCGGTCGGGTCGCCGATGAGGTTCTCCCCGTCGAGCACCGCGTCGGCGCAGAGCACCATCGGCAGCAGGTACGGGTCGAGGTCGACGCGGGCGCCGCCGACGTGCTTGATCTCGCCGGTGAGCCCGTAGCCCTCGCCCGACACCGTGAACCGGTTGTGGCCGGGGATGGCCAGCTCGCGGGCTGTCATCTTGTTCAGCGTCAGCGTGCCGGTCTTGTCCGAGCAGATCACCGACGTCGAGCCGAGCGTCTCCACGGCCGGGAGCCGCTTGACGATCGCGTTGCGGCGGGCGATTTCGCGGGTGCCCAGGGACAGCAGCGCGGTGACGACGGCGGGGAGTCCGGTCGGAATGGCGGCGACGGCGAGCGCGACACCGGTGATGAAGAGGGTGTCGAACGACTCCCCGCGCGCGAGGCCGAGGATCACGACGAGGACCAGCGCGGCGCCGGCGATGGAGGCGATGATCTTCGAGAGGCCGTCGAGCTGCTTCTGCAGCGGCGTCTTGTCGCTCTCGGTGTTCGACAGCAGGTCCGCGATGTGACCGATCTCGGTGTCCATGCCCGTCGCGGTCACGATGATCTCGCCCCTGCCACGGGTCACCGACGTGTTCATGTACGCCATGCAGGTCCGGTCGCCCAGCGGGACATCGTCGCCGGGCACCGGCGCGACCGACTTCGAGGACGGAAGGCTCTCGCCGGTGAGTGCGGCCTCCTCGATCTCCAGCGTGGCGGCGACCGCGATTCGTCCGTCGGCGGGCACGCGGTTGCCGGCCTCGACCAGCACGATGTCCCCCGGCACGACCTCCGCGGCGTCGATCTCGACGGACTGGCCGTCCCGCCGTACCCGGGCCACCGTCTTCATCATCTGCGCCAGCGCCGCGACGCTCTCCTCGGCCTTGGCCTCCTGCCGCAGCCCGATGACAGCGTTGAACACGGTCAGTCCGGCGAGCACGACCGAGGTGCCGACCTCCTGCGTCACGGCCAGGTTGACGACGGCCGCGACGAGCAGGATGACCTGCATGAAGTCCTCGTACTGACGGATGAACGCGCGGAAGCCGGACTCCTTCTTGGCGCCGGCCAGCTGGTTCGGGCCGAACGCGGCCAGGCGGGTGCGGGCCTCCTCGCTGCTGAGGCCGTGCTCGACGACCACGCCCTGCTGACGGGCGACGGCCGCCGCGTCCGCGCCGTACGGCGTCGGTGAGGTGGCGATCCCCGCCCCCACGACTCCGGCGTCACTGGTCCTGTCTCGGCTGACCGTCACGGTGTACTCCCACGGGTCGCGTGAGGGGCTCCCGGCCGGGGGCCCCGCGCCGTACGCCGGCTGCATGGGCAGCCCGATCGGCACGCACTCACGGTGGCGCCGCCCGGGTCGCGCGTAGTCACCCGAATGTGGTGACTCAGTTGCGGTTCGTCCCTTCCTCGGGAACTTGCGGAAATTTGACAAGGTCCTGGTGCAGACTTGCCGCGTGGACCCGCGTCAGGCCGACCAGCTGCAGGCGATCGACCCAGCCCTGCTCGGCCGCCGCGTGCGCGCTGCGCGCCTGGCGGCCGGGATGACCCAGGGCCAGCTCGGCGGTGACGACGTCACCGTCAGCTACATCTCCCGGATCGAGTCCGGGCAGCGCAGGCCGGACGGCCGGGTGCTGGTCAAGCTGGCGCAGCGGCTGAACATCCCCGTCGACTCGTTGCTGGCCGACGCCGGCGAGGACCGCGACGCCGCGTTGCGCATCGAGGTCGACTTCGCCGAGCTGTCGCTCGAGACGGGGGAGCCGCACGCGGCTCTCGACCGCCTCGACCTGGCGCTCGCCGATCGATTGGACGAGGCCCCCCGCGAGCTGGCGCAGCGCGCGCGAGTGCTCCGAGCGCGCGCTCTGGAAGCCGTGGGGGAGATCGACGAGGCGGTGGCCGCCTGGGAGGGGCTTCTGGCCGAGGACCCGCACGGGGAGCACGCCCTCACCTGCGGCATCGC
>NZ_CAMPGZ010000015.1 GCF_946885725.1 uncultured Nocardioides sp. | reverse complement strand
TGACCGCACGACGCCGCCCCGAGTCAGGCGTCGACCGGCTCGCCGCGCTCCACCTGCTCAACCTCGGCGACCCTGCCCACACTCGCCAGGCGCAGGCGCTCGGAGTGGAACACCGCCTGCTGCGCTCGACGCGGGTTGCGAAGGGGGACGCGCATGCGAATGTCCGTGTGTCCGTTGGATGGCCATTTGATGTCCGACCACAGCTGAGCTGAGACGCTCGAACCACGCGGCGAAGGCCCCGTCCCAGTGTGGGGCGGGGCCTTCGCCTTGGTTCCTGACAAGCCCGCGAGCCCGCTTCTCGACCACGAGCGGGAGGTCGCACGGTAGCCGGTAGGTCCGGTAGAACTCGAGGATGACCGCTCGTCGCCGGCCGCGCTGGTCGGAGCTGCAGCCGCTGCTCCGTCCGGGAGTCGGGTCGCTGAGTCGCACCGATCGCCGGCTGGCGCGCGCCGCGTCCGTCCTCGACTTGCGGGAGCTCGCGCGGCGCAGAGCACCCCGAGCGGTGTTCGACTACACGGATGGTGCCGCGGGGCAGGAGCTCGCGCTGGTTCGATCCCGGCGGGCCTACGCGCGGCTGGAGTTCGTGCCGACGGTGCTTCGCGACGTCTCGGCGGTGGACCTGACGACGACGATCCTCGGGAGGCCGGCGAGCGCACCGTTGGTGTTCGCGCCGACGGGCTTCACGCGGATGATGCACACCGAGGGCGAGCCGGCGGTGGCCAGGGTGGCGGCTCGGGTCGGGATCCCGTACGCGCTGTCGACGATGGGGACCACCTCCGTCGAGGGGCTGGCGGAGGTGGTCCCCGACGGGCGCCGATGGTTCCAGCTCTACCTGTGGCGGGACCGGGCGGCGAGCCGGGAGTTCGTCGCTCGCGCCCGTGACTCCGGCTACGAGGCACTGGTGCTCACGGTCGACACGCCCGTCCCGGGGCCGCGGCTGCGCGACGTCCGCAACGGCCTCACCATCCCGCCGTCGCTGACGCTCTCGACACTCGCGGAGGGGATCCGGCACCCCGCCTGGTGGTTCGACCTGCTGACGACCGAGCAGCTGGAGTTCGCGTCGCTGCACCGGTTCGAAGGCACGATCGCCGACCTGGTGGCGCGGATGTTCGACCCGACGGCGTCGATGGACGACCTCGCCTGGCTTCGGTCGGCCTGGGACGGCCCCCTGGTCGTCAAGGGCATCCAGACGGTGGCCGACGCCCGCGCCGTGGTGGACGCGGGTGCCGACGCGGTGATCGTCTCCAACCACGGTGGCCGGCAGCTGGACCGCGCGCCGACCCCGCTGGAGGTGCTCCCGTCCGTGGTCGATGCCGTCGGTGACCGTGCCGAGGTGTACGTCGACGGCGGCATCCTGTCCGGCGGCGACGTCGTCGCGGCGGTCGCGCTGGGCGCCCGGGCGGCCCTCGTGGGGCGGGCCTACCTGTACGGACTCATGGCGGGCGGCGAACGAGGCGTGCAGCGGACCGCCGACCTCCTCCTCCAGGAGGCGGCAGGCACGCTCGCCCTGCTCGGCGTACCCCGGGTCGCGGATCTGCGGCGTGACCATGTACGGCTGCGGCCGGGCTGAGTTACCTTCCGGGAGTGGAGGTGCTCGAATACACGCCGACCCGTGAGCAGTACGCCTACACCTTCGGTGGTGCGCCGCCGGCGATGAAGGTCGCACCCGGCACCGCGCTGAGGCTCTGGTCGGACGACGCGTTCGGCGGCGTCCTGCGCACCGTCGACGACCTGTCCAGCGCCAAGGTCGACCTCAGGTTCGTCAACCCGCAGACCGGTCCGTTCTACGTCGAGGGCGCCGAGCCGGGCGACACGCTGGTGCTCCATCTCGTCGCGCTGGAGCCGGCCCGCGACTGGGGAGCGTCGGCGGCGATCCCGTTCTTCGGCGGCATGACGAGCACCGACCGCGTCGTCACGCTGCAGGAGCCGCTGCCGGACACGACGTGGATCTACGAGCTCGACCGGGCCAGAGGCACCGTGGCGTTCGCCGCCCGGCACAGCGATCACCGCATCGAGCTGCCGCTCGCGCCGATGCTCGGCACCGTCGGCGTAGCGCCCGCCGGAGGCGAGGTCCGCTCCTCCCTGGTGCCCGACCGCTTCGGCGGCAACATGGACACCCCGCAGATGCGGGCCGGCTCGACGGTCTTCCTCGGCGTGAACGTCGAGGGGGCGATGTTCTCCATCGGCGACGGGCACTACCGCCAGGGTGAGGGCGAGGCCTGCGGCACCGCGGTCGAGGGGGCGATGACCACCACCCTCATCGTGGACCTGATCAAGGGCGGGGCACCCGGGTGGCCGCGCATCGAGGACGACTCGCACTGGATGACCGTCGGGTCCAGCCGCCCGATGGAGGATTCGTGGCGGATCGGGAACGCCGAGCTCGTTCATTGGGTCGCCGAGCTCTACGGCTTGCACCAGATGGACGCCTACCAGCTCTGTTCCCAGATCGCCGAGGTCCCGGTCGCCAACGTCGTCGACGCCAACTACAGCGTCGTGGTGAAGGCCGCGAAGTCCCTGCTGCCCGCCGCGGACGCCTTCGGTGGCATGCACGCCGACCTGCGCGCCCGGGCCGCGTCGCTCGGCTCGGTCTGACCCGTCTGACCCGTCCGTCCTCCTTACGAAAGGCGCAGCCATGGACCTGCAGCTCAACGGCACCCGTGTCCTCGTGACCGGCGGCACTCGTGGGATCGGGCGAGCCATCGTCGGGGCGTTCCTCGACGAGGGGGCCCGGGTCGGGTTCTGCGCGCGCAACCCCGACGAGGTGAGCGAGACCGAGAAGACGCTCAGCGCGCGCGGTGACGTCACCGGCTCCGTCGTCGACGTCGGAGACGCTGACGCCCTGGCCGCCTGGGTGAACGAGTCGGCCGCTTCGTACGGCGGACTCGACACCGTCGTCGCCAACGTCAGCGCCCTGGCGATCCCGGACACCGAGGAGAACTGGCAGCAGAGCCTCAACGTCGACCTCATGCACACCGTGCGGCTGGTCCGCGCGGCGCTGCCGCACCTCGAGCAGTCGGCGTCGTCTCCCTCGGTCATCGCGATCTCGAGCGTGTCCGGGCGTGAGTCCGACTTCGCCTCCGGGCCGTACGGGACCGCCAAGACCGCCCTCCTCGGCTACATCAGCGGGCTCGCCCTGCAGCTGGCCGAGCAGGGCGTCCGGGCCAACGCCGTCTCGCCGGGCAACACCTACTTCGAGGGCGGCGTCTGGGCGAACATCGAGCAGGGCAACCCGGAGCTGTTCGAGATGGCGGTCGGCCTGAACCCGACCGGACACATGGGCACTCCGGAGGAAATCGCGGGACCCGTCGTGTTCCTCGCGAGCCCCGTGTCCCGGCGGATCAGCGGGACCAACCTGGTCGTGGACGGTGCGCTGACCCGCGGCATCCAGGTGTAGCCGCGTGCGCGCGATCACCTACCGCCAGAACGGCGACCCCGACGTCCTGACGCTCGTCGACAAACCACTGTCAGAGCCAGGGCCGGGCGAGGTGCGCGTGCGCATCCACCGCTCAGGGGTCAACCCCACCGACTGGAAGTCACGCCGCGGCACGCGGCCGGGCAACCCGGTCGACCCGCCCCAGGTGCCGAACCAGGACGGCTCCGGCGTCGTCGACGCCGTCGGGCCCGGAGTCGAAGCCGCCCTGCTGGGGCTGCGGGTCTGGGTCTGGGAGGCGGCGTACCAGCGTCCGGAGGGTACGGCGCAGGAGTACGCACTGGTGCCGGCGCACCAGGTGGTGCACCTGCCCGACTCCGCGTCGTTCGACCTCGGCGCCGCACTCGGGGTCCCGTTCCTCACCGCGCACCGGGCGCTGACTGTCACCGAGGACGGGCCGCTCCGCCTCGGCCCCGGCACGCTGCAGGGCCGCACCGTGCTCGTCGCGGGCGGGGCGGGGGCGGTGGGCAACGCCGCGATCCAGCTGGCTCGATGGTCGGACGCCACCGTGCTCACGACGGTGAGCAGCCCCGAGAAGGCCAACCTGGCCGCCCGCGCGGGGGCCGACCACGTCATCGACTACCGGCAGCACGACGTCGTCGCCGAGGTGCGCAAGATCGCCCCCGACGGTGTGAGCACCATCGTCGAGGTGGCGGCCGCCGCAAACGCCGACATCGACGTCGGCGTGATCGGACGGCACGGCTCGGTGGCGGTGTACGCCGACGACGGGGGAGCGCCGCTGTCGCTGCCGGTGCGTCCGTTGATGGTGGAGAACGCTCGCTGGCAGTTCGTGCTCGTCTACACCGCACCCGCGGACTGGAAGCGACGCGCGATCGCGGACGTCTCCGCGGCCGTGCTCGACGGGGCGGTGCGGGTCGGTGAGGAGGCGGGGCTGCCGCTGCACCACTTCCCGCTCGAGCGCACGGCGGACGCGCACGCCGCGGTCGAGGCCGGGGCGGTCGGCAAGGTGCTGGTGGATGTCGCGGAGTGATGGGGCGCGGGAGGAGCCGTGGACGCGAGGTGGCGTGAGGACCAGGAGGGAAAGGGTCGCGCGATCGCGACGAGGCTGGTCGAGGAGGGCATCGAGGGCGTCGCGCTGAGCTACGTCGACAACGCCGGCGTCACGAGGGTCAAGGCGGTGCCGGCCAAGCGGTTACCGCACGCGGCGGCCTGGGGCGTGGGGATGTCGCCGGTGTTCGACACGTTCTGCGTGGACGACAGCGCGACGATCGGACGGATCGCCGGCGGACCGGACGGCGACCTGCGGCTGTACCCCGACCTCGACCGGCTCGCGCGGCTCGCGGCACAGCCGGGCTGGGCGTGGGCGCCGGTGGACCGGTACACCCAGGAAGGCGAGGAGCACCCGGGCTGCCAGCGCAGCTTCGCGCGGCGGGCCGCGGCGCTGGCGGCCGACGACGGGCTGGATGTGCGGATGGGGTTCGAGGTCGAGTGGGTGCTCGGCAGCGACACCGGCAGCGACCCCAACAGCGACCCCGGCGGCGAGTTCCGGCCGGCGTGCCGCGGTCCGGCGTACGGCATGACCCGGATGGTCGAGCTGTCGGACTACTGCCGCGACCTGCTCTCGGCTCTCGCCGCCGAGTCGGTGAAGGTGCTGCAGCTGCACCCGGAGTACTCCGCCGGACAGTTCGAGCTGTCGGCGGCGCCGCTCGACCCGGTGGCGGCCGCCGACCAGGTGCTGCTCGCGCGGGAGACGGTGCGCGCGGTGTCCCGCGCCCATGGGATGGAGGCGACGTTCGCGCCCTCGGTCGTGGCCGGGCAGGTCGGCAACGGCCAGCACCTGCACCTGTCCGTGACCCACGGCGGGGTGAACCTGCTCGACGGCGGCTACGGCCGGTACGGGCTGACGGGGGAGGGGGAGTCGTTCCTGGCCGGCCTGCTGGAGGCGATGCCCGCCCTCACCGCGATCCTGGCGCCCAGCGTGGCCAGCCACATCCGGCTCGTGCCGTCGCACTGGGCCGGTGCCTACCAGTGCTGGGGCCGGGAGAACCGCGAGGCCGCGCTGCGGCTGATCACCGGTTCGACGGGGGAGACCCACGTCGCGGCCAACGCCGAGATCAAGTGCCTCGACGCCAGCGCCAACCCCTACCTCGTCGTCGGCGCGGTGCTCACCGTCGGTGTGGCCGCGATCGACAAGGGCCTGACCCGGCCCGAGGAGGTGCACGGCGACCCGGCCGCGCTGGACGAGCGGGAGGCGCAACGGCTCGGCGTGCGGCGCCTCCCCGAGACCGTCGACGAGGCGCTGGCTCTGCTCGATCAGGACGACCTGGTCAAGCGGACCATGGGCGATTACCTGTACGACGCGTTCACCGCCGTCCACCGGGCCGAGGTCGAGCTGTTCGCCGACGCGACGCCCGACGAGGTCGTCGCGACGACGCGCTGGCGCTACTGACGCATGGGCCTCGCCGCCGACCTCGCCGACCTGCCGCTGGTCGACCAGCACTGCCACCCCGTGGTCCTCGACCCGCTGGACCGTGCCGGGTTCGAGCGGCTGCTCACCGAGTCGCCCCATCCGCCGGCGCCCGGTACGACGGCGTTCGACTCCCACGTCGGCCTGGCGGTACGGCGATGGTGCGCACCCGTGCTGGGTCTGGAGGCGCACGCACCGCCCGACGACTACCTCGCCAGGCGCACCGAGATCGGCCCAACGGAGGCGGCCCGCCGACTCCTGACCGCCGCCGGCACCAGCGATCTGCTCGTCGACACCGGACTCCACCACCCCGGGCTGTGCGACATGGCCGAGCTGGCCGAGCTCGCGGGCGCCGAGCCGCACGAGGTCGCCAGGGTCGAGAGCGTCGTCGAGGAGGTCGCTGGGACCGGCGTGGACGCGGCTCGTCTGGGCTCGGCGGTCGCCGTAGCACTTGCCGAACGAGCCGACGGGTCGGTCGGGTTCAAGACCGTCGCCGCCTACCGCACCGGCCTGGAGCTCCCGGCCGTGCCACCAACCGATGCCGACGTCCGCCGGGCCGGGGGCCGGTGGCTGGCCCGCAGCGAGGCGCAGGGTCGGCACCGGCTCGACGACCCCACCCTGATCGCGCACGCCGTCCACGCCGCCCTCCGGCTCGGGCGCCCGCTTCAGGTGCACACCGGCTACGGCGACCCCGACCTCACCCTGCACCGCGCGGACCCTTCGTTGCTCACCCCGCTGCTGCGCGCGCTGCCGCCGGAGGCGGGCCCCGTCGTACTCCTGCACTGCTACCCGTACCACCGGCAGGCGGCCTACCTGGCCAACGTGTTCCCGCACGTGGTGATGGACGTCAGCCTCGCGGTCAACCACGTCGGCCCGCGCGCGGCCGCGGTGCTCGCCGAGACCCTCGAGCTCGCGCCGTTCGGCTCGGTCCTCTACGCCTCGGACGGGTTCGCGCTGCCCGAGCTGCACCACCTCGGCGCGGTGCTGTTCCGCCGCGCGCTGACGGTGGTGCTCGACGACTGGACCGCCGACGATGCGGTGGGCGCGGACGACGCCCTGCGCCTCGCACGGATGCTGGCCGGCGACAACGCCCGGCGCGTCTACCGGATGGAGCCTCGCTGAACCGGCCCCGTCGGTGTCAGCATGGGGCATGACGCAGACCCCGGCCCAGACCCCGGCGAAGGCGAAGGCGAAGTCCGGGGAGCACATCGAGCTCACCGAGCGGTGGGCCGCGCACAACTACCACCCGCTCCCGGTCGTGCTCCACCGAGGATCCGGCGCCTGGGTCGAGGACGTCGACGGCAACCGCTACCTCGACTGCCTGAGCGGCTACTCCGCGCTCAACTTCGGCCACAGCCACCCCCGGCTCGTCGAGGCGGCCAAGCGGCAGCTCGAGCTGATGACCCTGACCAGCCGGGCGTTCTACAACGACCAGCTCGGCCCGTTCGCACGTGACCTCGCCACGCTCACCGGCAAGGACCTGGTGCTGCCGATGAACACCGGCGCCGAGGCGGTCGAGACGGCGATCAAGGCGAGCCGGCGCTGGGGGTACGACGTGAAGGGCGTCCCGGCCGACCAGGCCTCGATCGTGGTGATGGAGGGCAACTTCCAGGGCCGGACGACCACCATCGTCAGCTTCTCCACCGACGACGTCGCCCATCGCGGCTACGGGCCGTTCACGCCCGGCTTCCGGACCGTGCCCTTCGGCGACGTCGACGCCATCGCCGCCGCTGTCGACGAGACCACCGTCGCGGTCCTGCTCGAACCGATCCAGGGTGAGGCCGGCGTGGTCATCCCTCCGGACGGGTTTCTCCGTGACGTCCGTGCGCTGTGCGACGAGCGGCGGGTGCTGATGGTGGCCGACGAGGTGCAGTCGGGCCTCGGCCGCACCGGCCTGACCTTCGCCTGCGACCACGAGAACGTGGTGCCGGACGTGTACGTGCTCGGCAAGGCGCTCGGCGGCGGCATCGTCCCGGTCTCAGCGGTCGTCGCCGACCAGGAGGTCCTCGGGGTGTTCGAGCCGGGCTCGCACGGGTCGACGTTCGGCGGCAACCCGTTGGGGGCCGCGATCGGGCGCGAGGTCGTCGCCATGCTCTCGACCGGCGAGCTGCAGGCCAACGCCGCTCGGCTCGGGCCGGTGCTGGAGCGAGGCCTGCAGGCGCTGGTCGGCCGAGGCGTGCTCGAGGTGCGCTGCCGTGGGTTGTGGGCCGGCGTCGACGTCGACCCCGGGCTGATGACCGGCCGCGAGCTCTGCGAGGCGCTGCTCACCCGTGGCGTGCTGGCCAAGGACACCCACGGCTCCACGATCCGGCTGGCCCCGCCGCTGGTGGCGACCGAGGACGACATCGAGATCCTGCTCGACGCGTTCCGGTCCGTGCTGACGGGCTGACACGCCCGGCCTGCATGTCAACCCCGCCTCGGGCGATAGTGCATCGCCACGACCCCCGACTCAGACGACTTCGCCCGCAGACACGAATCGGCCCGGCCCTCCCCGAGAGGAAGGCCGGGCCGATGTCGCGTGTGTGGCCGAGCCGTCAGCGCAGGCCGATGCGCGACGAGCAGGACGGCCAGGCGCCCCAACCCTGGGCGCGACGGACGCGCTCGGCGACGCGGATCTGCTCGCCCTTGGTGGCGCGGTGCGCGAAGCGGGCGAACTTGCCGCCGCCGAAGCCGCGCCAAGTGGACCGGCTGAACTGCAGGCCGCCGTAGTAGCCGTTGCCGGTGTTGATGTGCCAGCGTCCGCCGGACTCGCACTGGGCGAGCCTGTTCCAGACTCGGTTGGACGCGGCGTGCGCGGAGCTCGTGGGGCCGACGACGGCGAGGGCGCTCGCGGCGACCAGAGCCAGCAGCATCAGGATGATGGCGCGCGGCATTCTCAGTTCGGACATGGTGAATCCCTTCCACGCCTGCGAAGTGAGCTGTCGGGTTCGGGCGGAAGTTGCCCGGCCGCGTTGAGCGGCTTCACCCCGAGGGACCGGTGTGGCCGGAACCGAAAGTTGGTTCCCCCGCTCCTGCCTGCGGTGGTTGGACAGACTCACCGGCAGGCAGGATTCGGCGCCCGGTGGCCACCCCGGCACTGAACACGGGGACTCATCCAGAGTGCGAGGACCCCGCGACCGATCCAAATCTGTCCGAACCAGTAGTTGATGTGACGAGGCTCGCGTTCGCGCGGACTACCTGGGGTTATGCCGTCGGCCGCTTGGCCGAGCGGGTCTGAGATCGATTGCGCGTGTGCGCGTTGTCACACGACAGGATCACCCGGCGGCGACGGTCGCCGAGGTGAAGAAGTCCGCTGGTAGCGCGTGTTCGAGCTGCCAGGTGATGGCGATGGGCCGGTCTCCCCGGTGCTCGACGTACGTCGCTGGCCCTGCGAACAGGTACGGCGACGTGCCGAACGGGTCGCTCTTGTGTTGGCGCACGAAGAGCAGCACCGTGCTGGCTCCGGAGAGGTACCGCTGCCCGGTCTTGGATGCGATCGACGTCGTCGACTGCGACTCCCAGTGGAACTGGGTGGGACTGACCGGGTAGTCCCGGTAGAGCGTCGTGGGGGAGTAGTCCGACTCAGACTTCGTGAGTGTCACGAAGAAGGCATCGACGTTCAGCTCAGGCACGTACAGGACACCTTCTCGGAACGAGTTGGGCTTGCGCTCCAAGCTCGCGTAGTCGAGCGCTGCCAACACCTCCTCGCGCTGATAGCGCGCGTGGACCTTGAGCGGCACTGCGGCAAGTGAACCCGCGAGGTCGCGCGGACGGTGACGGGCGTGGTCGAACGACAGGTCGACAACCGAGCGAACCTCATCTCGAGTCGCTCGTTCGCGGCGAAGCGCCTGCAACCCGTCGTCGTACGACGCATGCTGTCCGCCGTCTGGCCAGAGCGAGAAGAACAACATGCGCGCCAGGAGTTGCTCGCTGGGTGAGAGCTCGTGATAGGCCGGGCCATCGTCGCTAAGCAGTCGGCTGTACGCATCCGCGCGGACGGGGTCATCGACGTGGGCGAAGGCGCGAACCCGCTTGAGGAGTCGTTCTTCCATGACCGAGCCCTCTCGCGTGGCTAGCCCGGCGTCGCGACGCAATCGTGTCCACGAATGGCTGCCGGCTCGCAGGACGTCTGCGAGCTCCAGGCCGGACTCCTCGAGGAACGAGCCGAGGTCGCAGTCGCCGTAGGAGCGAAGCTCGGCAACCATCTGCTTCCACCGGTTGCCGATCTGCGCCTTGATGTTCTCGAGCACGAGCGTCTGCGACTGGCGGTCCATCACGATCTGGCAGCCGGACGGGAGGAAGGGGAAGCCGCGCTCAATCTCGCGCTGCAGTCCGCGACGGGTGTGCCCGGTCAAGGCGCGAAGCTTGGCGTCGAAGCGGAACTCCTTGCGGTGGTGACCCACGAAGTCAAGGACGGTCAGCACAGGTTTCGATCTCGTCCGGCGCAGTCCGCGACCGAGCTGTTGCAGGAAGATCGTCGCGCTCTCGGTGGGGCGCAGGAACAGCACGGTGTCCACGTCCGGAAGATCGAGACCCTCGTTGAAGAGATCTGCCGCGAACAGGATGTTGACGCGGCGGTCGCGCAGGTCCGCAAGAGCCTGGGCTCGTTCTGCTGGCGTCGTCTCGCCGCTCACGGCGAGGGCGGGCACACCGGCGTCATTGAAGACCTGAGCCATGAACCGCGCATGGGCGACACTCACGCAGAAGCCCAAGGCCCGCATCGCACCCGGGTCGAGCACCTTGGCCCGGAGCTGCTTGAGCACGATCGCAGCGCGCGCGTGGTTTCCGGTGTAGACCGAGGACAGCTCGTCCTCGTCGTATCGGCCCCGCGTCCAGCTGATCTGGCGTAGGTCGGTGCCGTCCGCCACGGCGAAGTAGTGGAAGGGGCACAGCAGATCCGCGCCGAGTGCATCCCAGAGCCGTAGCTCGGCCGCCGTTCGGCCGTCGAAGAACTGGCGGACGTCCGTGCCGTCTGCGCGCTCTGGTGTGGCGGTCAGACCCAGCAGCTCCTGTGGCGTGAAGTGGTCGAGGATCCGCCGGTAGGTCCTCGCCTCGGCGTGGTGGAACTCGTCGATGACGATGACCTCGAAGGCATCGGCTGGGATGTTTGTGACGCCGTACGCCGTCAGCGACTGCACGCTGGCGAAGACGTGGCGCCAGCGCTCGGGACGTGCGCCTCCGACGTAGAGCTCGCCGAAGTTCGCGTCGGCAAGGACCTCACGGTAAGTCCGGAGGGACTGCTCGAGGATCTCTTTGCGGTGAGCGACGAAGAGCAGGGATGACCCTGTGCCAGCGGCTCGTTCGCAGAGCTTGCGGTAGTCGAGCGCTGCCACGACGGTTTTGCCCGTTCCCGTGGCCGCAACGATCAGGTTGCGATGCCGACCATGGATGCTGCGCTCGGCGTCGAGCGCTTCGAGCATCTCCCGCTGGTAGTCGAGCGGACGAACCTCCAGCCCGGACAGGGAGATCGTGACGTTGTGGTGTGTGCGTCCGGACGCCTCAGCGAGCGCATCGTCCACGCGGTCGCGGTCGACGTCGGGGTCGTACGGCTCGAACGAACGGTCACCCCAGTAGGTGTCGAACGTGGCTCGGAACTTCTCCAGCAGAGCCGGCGTCCCCACCTGCGAGAGCCGCACGTTCCACTCGACGCCGTCGAGCAATGCGGCACGCGACAGGTTGGACGAGCCGACGTACGCGGTGTCGAAGCCGGTGTCGCGGCGAAACAGCCACGCCTTGGCATGCAGCCGGGTTCGCTGTGTGTCGTACTGGATCTTGACTTGCGCGCCGAACTCACGCACGAGGCGGTCGAGCGCGGCCCGTTCAGTCGCGCCCATGTACGTCGTCGTCACGACTCTGAAGGGGACACCGCGTTCTCTGAGGCGACCCAGCTCTTGCTCGAGCAGTCGAATGCCGTGCCACTTCACGAAGGCGCAGAGGAGGTCGACACGATCTGACGTGTCGAGCTCTGCCCGGAGCTCTGCCCCGAGGTTGGGCTCCCCATGCGCATTGGTCAGTAGCGCCGCCTCGGCGAGCGGAGTCCGAGGGCGCACCGCCTCGTGGCCGTTCGAGAATGCGGAACTTTCGACGAGACGGAGAAGCTGGCGGGGTGGTTGACTCACAGCCTCACCGGCTTCTTCAAGCTGGTCGAGCAGAGCGTTCGTGAGCTTCAGACGGCTGATCGGGTCCCTGATACCTGCGAGCGTCCGCTGGATCACGTGCTGCAAGTGCCGCGCCAGGACGTGCGGCTGGTCAGCTTCGTCGACGGGGCCAACCTCGGCCTCCAGCGCCGCCTGAGAGGCAAGACGCTCCTGAAGTTCGGTCGTGATCAATGCTTCGTACAGTCCCCGGTCCACGGCGGCGAGCTTGCCAGAAGCGGCCACTCAAGTCCGTCGTTTCGCCCCAGACCCCGTCCCCATCCACGTACGGTGCCGTCCGACGGGAGGAGTGACAGTGGCGGGGGAATCGGCACGCGAGGTGGCTCGTCGCGCACGCGAGCGTGCGGAGCGCCTGGAGCGGCGCGCCGAGCTGTTCGAACGGGGCGCCGCCGGCGAGGCGGCAACAGCAGAGGTACTAGCAGGCCTGCCGAGCGAATGGACGGCGCTTCACGACGTCCGTTGGCCGGGGCGACGCCTCGCCAACGTCGACCACGTGGTGATCGGGCCGGGCGGCGTGTTCGTCATCGACTCCAAGAACTGGTCGGGTCGCGTTTCGACGGAGGGCGGTCACCTCCGCCAGAACGGCCGGTCGCGTGAGAAGGCTGTCGCGAGCGCCGCGGACGCGGCGCTCGCGGTCGCGGAGCTGATAGGCCCGCATGCCACCCACGTGTACCCGGTGTTGTGCTTCGTCGGTCACGACGAAATCGCCGGGTGGTGCCGGGACGTCATGATCTGCTGCACCGGCAACCTCCGTCGGATGCTGGAGACGCGACCACCGGTTCTGTCGGCAGCCCAGATCGCGGATGCCTGCGTGCGCTTCGATGTCCAGCTGCGAGCGGCAACGGGCCAGGTAGAGCGTCGTCGTCCTTCCCGCCCCGCGCATCGCGGTCCTCGACCGGCACGTCCAGTTCCACCGTCCTACCCGCGACGTGCGAGATCAGCGAGGGGTCTCGGTTCGCGACGGCGCCGACAGGGGGCGTCCGTCCGGCGCTTCCTGGTAGGGGTTGTCGCGTTGGTCGCCTTTGCCACGTGGGGACCCGCGCTCGCGGCCGAGCTTGGCCCCGTGCTGGCCGAGCTCATGACTCGCAACCTTGAGCAGACCACGTGCACGGACGATGCCCAGGCCTCGACAGTACGTCCTGACTGCTAGGACTGCTCAGTCGTGGCGGAAGCCGCCCAGGAAGCGACGCATGAGGCCGCCGCGGCGGGGGAGCGGTGGCGCCGGCGGTGGTGTGGTCGTCTTGCGCGTCGCGATCGGCTTGTCGTAGTCGGTGCGGACGATCGCCTCGATGACCTGCTCGTCGGTGAAGTCGGCCGAGCCCTCGATGACGGGGACGTAGCCGACGAGCATGCCGTTGCGCATCACCTGCGCCTCGAGCTCGGCGGTGTTGTCGGAGTCCCAGCGGGCCTCGCGGCCGTCGGGGAGCTTCACGACGATGCCGAACTGGTAGACGCCGACACGGGCGAGGTCGGCGTCGGTGCCGCGGTCGCGTAGCGCGTCGACGATGCGGCGCGCCCTGATCTCCTCCACGCGTCGAGACTAGCCAGGGTGACGAAGCGCCGGCTGCGGTTTCGTCACCCTGGCCGAGTCGGTCAGTTCAGCGGGAAGGACTGCACCTCGCCGTCGTTGGGGCAGACCGCGCAGGTCGTGACGAAGGCCTTGTTGTTCTTGAAGGCGACGCCGTACGGCGCGAACAGGCCGCCGGCCACGACCGGGTGAGTGCTGCCGCCGGGGACGACCTGGCGGAGCGAGCCGATCGGCGGACCGCCGGAGGCGAGGCCCTCGTCGGAGATCTGCACGGCGTAGAGGGCGCCGCGGTACCAGGCGAGGTCGGTGACGTTGGTGAGGCCGGACGCGTAGACCTTCGGGGTGCCGCCGGGGCGGACCCGGTAGATCTGCGCCGCGTCCTTCACGAACGGGAAGCCGGTCAGCTGGCTGATGTAGTAGGCGCCGTCGGGGCCCTTGGCCACGGAGGTGGGCACGGCCTGGAACTCGTCGGAGCCGTTGAACGAGCGGTCCTGGAACACCGCGAGCGCCTTGACGTTGCCGTTGCGGCGCACCCGCAGCCACGTGTTGCCGCCGGCGTCGGTGACGAAGAAGCGCTTCTTCTTGCGGACCAACGACACGGGGTTGCTGTCCGGGGCGGTCTTGTGCGGGTTGGCCTTCGCCTCGAAGGCGCCCAGGTCCGCGATCCACGTCAGCTTGCCGTGCTGCTCACCGCCGCGCAGCTTCGCTGCGAACAGGCCGGCCATCAAGCGCCCCTTGCGTGGCAGGTCCGCGCGCACGGCCGGGTCGGCGCCGAGTCCGATCGTGAACGCGATCCGGTGCTTGCCGTAGGGGATGACGTCGGACGGCCCGATGGCGCCCTCTCCGGTGCCCTCGGAGGCGAGGGAGGGGAGGCGCTTGACGATGCGGGTCTGGTTGCCGCCGCGGATCCTCGTGATCGCGCCGGAGTTGCCGTAGCACACCGGCCCGCCTTCCGGACCCGGCATGCACGGGCCCTCACCGCCGACACCGGCCTCGGCCACCAGGAAGCCGACGCCCTTCTTGTAGGTGATCTGGCGTGGGTTGTCGAGCCCGGTCGCGACGACGGCGCGCGCGCCGGAGGGCGACGGCGCGGTCTTCGCCGTCGAGGCGGCAGGCACGACAGCGAGCGGCAGCGCGAGGGCTGCGCCGGCCACGAGCAGGGTCTGGATCGGAGACTTCGAGCGCAAGGTCATCACTCCGTTCGAGGGGCAGACTGGGACCAGAAAACTCCGTTCGGGCGTGGTCGTCCACCCCCACGAAGTGACTACAGCGGGCTACCCGGCGTACGTCGTAGCGTGTACGACTCGAATACGCCGACCCCTCAACCACGGCTAAGCCTTCTGGGGGAGGCGACCTGGGCCGGGCGTACTTAGCGTCGTTTGGGTGAAGGCCCATCTCGCCGCAGCCGCAGTCGCGGCCGCGGCGCTGGTCCTCGGGACCGGCGCAGCGGCAGGCGCTCCACGTACGGACACAGATGCGGAAACGGGGGCGAGAGGGGCATCCGGGACGGCCCGCTACGTAGTGCGCTACGAGCGGGGGACCAACATGACGGCGGCCGCAAGGCAGCTGCGCGCCGACGGGGTCCGCGTCGAGGGCACGGTGACCCGGGCCGTCGACGCCGCCGCGGTGACGCTGACGCACGCCCAGGCGCGGGTCCTCGCGAAGACGCCAGGGGTCCTCTCGGTCGAGCCCGACCGCCGGATGTGGATCGCGGGCACGCAGCCGAACCCCACCTGGGGGCTCGACCGCATCGACCAGCGCGCTCTGCCGCTGTCGGCGTCGTTCACCACTCCGGACGCGGTCGCGACCGTGAACGCCTACGTCATCGACACCGGGACGGCCGACGTCCCCGACCTGGCCGGCCGGGTGCAGGCCGGCTTCTCCTCCCAGGACGGCGGAGCGGGCAACACCGACTGCCACGGGCACGGCACGCACGTCGCCGGGACGGTTGCGGGTACGACGTACGGCGTGGCGAAGAGCGCCTCGATCATCCCGGTGCGCGTGCTCAGCTGCGCCGGCTCGGGCACGACCTTCCAGGTGCTCCAGGGCATCGACTGGGCCATCGGGCACCACCAGGCCGGCGTGCCGGCGGTGGCGAACATGAGCCTGGGCGGCCTGCCGAGCGCCGCCATCGACGACGCGGTGACGAGGCTGGTCGCCGACGGCGTGACCGTCGCGGTCGCCGCGGGCAACGACTCGGGCAACGCCTGCCTGGCCTCCCCGGCCCGGACGCCGGTCGCCCTGACGGTCGCCGCCAGCGACATCGCCGACGCGCAGGCGTTCTTCTCCAACAGCGGCTCGTGCGTCGACCTGTACGCGCCGGGCGTCGACATCACCTCCTCCTGGCCGAGCTCGCCCACGGGCACCGACACGATCTCGGGCACGTCGATGGCCTCGCCGCACGTCGCGGGAGCCGCCGCGGCGCTGCTGTCGCGGCAGCCGGGGCTGACACCCGACCAGGTCGGCAACAAGCTGGTCACCGACGCCACGCCCGGTGTGATCACCGGCGCCACGCCAGGCACGCCGAACCGGCTGCTCTTCCTGGACCAGTACGCCGCGGCGGTCCCCCCGCCACCTCCTCCGCCGCCGCCCGTGGAGCCGCAGGCGACGAAGCCGGGCAAGGCCCGGAAGCTCGACGCCATGCCCCGCGAGCGCGCCGCCCGGTTCAACTGGGAGGTCATAGACGACGGCGGAGCGCCGATCACCGACCAGAAGATCCGCATCTACCGTGCGGGCAAGGCCCAGAAGGCGAACAAGAGCAAGAAGGCTCTGCGCACGATCTCGGTGCCGGCCGGCCAGCAGGCCGTGCTCATCGAGAAGCTGAAGCCGCGCGTGGCCTACAAGTTCACCGTGACGCTGGTCAACGAGGTGGGCCGCGGCCCTGAGTCGAACCGCTCGGAGGCCGTGCGGCCCAAGCGCTGAACCACTCGCCGGTGCCCTACGCTGCCGGGCATGGTGCTGCTGATGACCAACGGCGAAGGCATGCGCGGAGGAGCGGTGCACCACACCATCGAGGTGCACCCCTTCCTCGGCGAGGTCGAGACCGCTCCGCGCTACCGGTTCTTCTCGGTGCGTGACGAGTTCCCCGGGCTGGTGCCGGTGGAGGAAGGCGGCGGCGTCGTCCGCGGTGAGCTGTACGACGTACCGCTGGAGGTCCTGCGCGACTCGTTCCTCCCGCACGAGCCGGCCGAGCTCGAGCTGGGGGCGGTCGAGCTGTCCGACGGCCGCGCGGCGCTGTGCATGATCCTGCGGCGCGAGGAGCGCGGGAAGCACAAGGACATCACCGAGCACGGCGGCTGGCGCGCCTACAAGGCCGCACAGGTCTGAGGTCGGCGTGACGATGACGACAGACCTGGTCATCGAGGCGCCCCGTGCCGTGGTGGACGGTGTCGAGCGACCGTGCGCGGTGGTCGTGCGCGACGGCGTCGTCACGGCGGTCGAGGACATTCCGGCGGAGCGACCGGGGACCGACGCGGCCGAGGTGGTGCGGCTCGACGACGACGTCGTGCTGCTGCCCGGCCTCGTCGACACCCACGTGCACTGCAACGACCCGGGGCGCGCGGACTGGGAGGGCTTCGACCACGCGACGCGGGCGGCGGCGGCCGGCGGCGTGACCACGATCGTCGACATGCCGCTCAACAGCGTGCCTCCGACGACGGACACCGGGGCGCTGTCGGCCAAGCGGGCCGCGGCGGAGGGTCGCTGCTTCGTCGACGTCGGGTTCTGGGGCGGCGCGGTCCCGGACAACGGCCACGACATGCATGGGCTGTGGGACGAGGGCGTCCTCGGGTTCAAGTGCTTCCTGGCCGACTCCGGTGTGAGCGAGTTCCCGGCGCTCGACGAGCCCGGGCTGCACCGCGCGGCCGAGGCGGTCGCGGCGGTCGGCGGGCTGCTGCTCGTGCACGCCGAGGACCCCGACGCGCTGCGCGAGCCGGAGGGGGACGACTACGCCGGGTGGGCGGCGAGCCGTCCGCCGGCGGCGGAGGTCGCCGCGGTCGACGCGGTCGTCGAGGCGTCGCGCGCGACCGGCTGCCGGATGCACGTCGTGCACCTCGCCGCCGCGGACGCGCTGAAGCTGGTCCGCGCCGCCCACGACGCCGGGGTCCCGGTCACGGCCGAGACCTGCCCGCACTACCTCACGCTCACCGGCGATGACGCGCCCGCCGGCGACGCGTCGTACAAGTGCTGCCCGCCCCTGCGCGACGCCGCCAACCGCGACGGCCTGTGGGCGGGGCTCGGGGACGGCACGCTCGCGATGGTGGTCACCGACCACTCGCCGTGCCCGGCCGAGCTCAAGTCCACCGAGGGTCGCGGCCTCGCCGACGCGTGGGGCGGCATCAGCTCGCTGCAGCTCGGGCTGGCCGTGACCTGGACCGAGGCGCGCAAGCGCGGGCACACCCTGGCCGACGTCACCCGCTGGATGGCGACCGCGCCGGCGGACCGCGCCGCGCTGCGGCACAAGGGCCGGATCGAGGAGGGCGCCGACGCCGACTTCTGCGTGCTGGCGCCCGACGAGTCGTTCACCGTCGACCCGGGCCGGCTGCACTCCCGCCACCCGGTGACGCCGTACGCCGGACGCGAGCTCACCGGCGTCGTCCGCGAGACCTGGCTCGCCGGCCGGCGCGTGGACCTCGAGGCGCAGCCCCGAGGACGCCTTCTGCGACGAGGGGGACCCTGATGGGCCACACGTTCACCGACCTGCCCGACGTGGCGTCCCGCGCGCTGGGCGGCAGCGTCGTGCACGCGAACGACGAGCTGTTCGCGGCCAAGGAGAACCTGGTCACCCCGGCCCCGCCGGTGCACGACCCGACGGCGTTCGGCCCGCGCGGCAAGGTGTACGACGGCTGGGAGACGCGGCGACGGCGCACCCCCGGCCACGACGAGGCGATCGTGCGGCTCGGCACGCGGGCGGAGGTGCACGGCGTCGTGGTCGACACGGCGTACTTCGTCGGCAACTACCCGCCGCGCGTCGGGATCGACGGGGTCGACCTGCCCGGATACCCCTCGGTCGAGGAGCTGCTCGAGGCCGACTGGCAGCCGCTCGTTCCGGTCACCGACATCAAGGGCGACACCGCCAACGAGCTCGCGGTGGACGCTCCCGCGACCTGCACGCACGTGCGGCTGACGCTGCACCCCGACGGCGGCGTCGCGCGCCTGCGAGTGCACGGCCTGGCGCGGCCGGACCCGGCGCTGCTCACCGGCACGATCGACCTGGCCGCGCTGGAGAACGGTGGCGACGTCGTCGACTGCTCCGACGCGTTCTACGCCTCCGCGCGCAACCTGCTGCTGCCCGGGCGGGCGAGGACCACGGCCGAGGGCTGGGAGAACGCCCGGCGCCGCGACGGTGGCAACGACCACGTCACGGTGCGGCTCGCCGGGCCGGGCACGGTACGCCGGCTGGTCCTCGACACCACCTGCTTCCTCGGCAACGCGCCCGGCGAGGCGATGGTGCGAGGCCGGCAGGGGGAGCACGGCGACTGGGTCACGCTGCTGTCCCGCACCCGGCTGCAGCCCGACACTCGGCACGTCTTCCCGGTGGCGCCCGACGCGAGCGGTGTAGCGGTCGACCACGTGCGGCTCGACGTGTACCCCGACGGGGGCCTCGCGAGGTTCCGCGTGCTGGGAGAGCTGACCGGCTGAATCCCTGCCCGGAGAGCGCCAGGATGGTAGGAACGGTGGTCTCGACAGGCTCGACCACGCGGTATCACGAGAAGGGCACGAGAAGGGAGGGGGAATGGCGCACGTCGTCCAGCCGAGCGACGAGCAGCTCCGGGCCTGCTGCGCCGCCGAGGCGTGGCTGCGCGGGATGGGCGAAAGCCTCCCGTTCCCCTCCGTCGAGGCAGCGCTCGCGCGCTCCGACGAGCTCGTTCTCGCACTCGACGAGGCCGGTGTCGACCAGGCGCTCGCCGCGCACGCGCGCATCGGCGAGCGACGCACCGGAGACAGCGCCGAGGACCGCTGGTCGCGCAGTGAGCAGGCCGGTGCGCTCGCGGTCGCGACCGACGTGCGGGCACGGCTGGCCGAGGGCAACCGGCGCTACGAGGAACGGTTCGGGAGAGTGTTTCTCATCCGTGCGGCGGGACGCTCTGCCGAGGAGATGCTCGCGCACCTCGAGGAACGGCTCGGCAACGACGACGACACCGAGCAGGACGTCGTACGACGGGAGCTGGCGGAGATCGTCCGGCTCCGTCTGGAGCAGGTGATGTCGTGAGCCTGTCCAGCCACGTCCTCGACGCCGTGCACGGCCGGCCCGCGGCGGGGGTGCGCGTGCGCTGGGAGCGCTGGCACCAGGACGCCTGGGAGGAGGTCGCCGAGGTGCGCACCGACGACGACGGCCGGGTCAGAGACTGGCACACCCACACGCCGACGAGCGAGGGCACGCACCGACTGGTGTTCGACAGCGGCGGCTACTTCCACGGCCAGGGCGTGAAGACGTTCTACCCAGAGGTCGTCGTGGTCTTCGAGGTCACCGACCCCGACGCGCACCACCACGTGCCGCTGCTGCTGAGCCCGTTCGCCTACTCGACGTACAGGGGGAGCTGAATGTCCGCACGGCTGGGCGCGAACCAGTACGGCAAGGCCGAGATCCGGTTGATGAAGGTCGACCGCGACTCGCCGCGCCACGTGCTGCACGACCTGACCGTGAACATCGCGCTGGCCGGCGACATGGACAGGGTGCACATCGAGGGCGACAACAGCACGGTGCTGCCGACCGACACGCAGAAGAACACCGCCTACGCGTTCGCCCGCGAGCACGGCGTCGGTCAGATCGAGGACTTCGCGCTGCTGCTCGCGCGGCACTTCGTCGAGACCCAGGACGCCGTGCACCGCGCGACCGTCACCATCGACGAGCACCCGTGGGAGCGGCTCGGCGACCACTCGTTCGCGCGGTCCGGCCGCGAGACCCGGACGACCACGGTCGTGCACGACGCGTCACGGACGACGATCCGGTCGGGGCTGCTCGGCCTGGTGCTGCTCAACTCGACCGACTCGGAGTTCCGCGGCTACGCCGAGGACCGCTGGACCACGCTGCCGGAGACCGACGACCGCATCCTGTGCACCACCGTCGACGCGCGCTGGCGGCACGAGGAACCGCAGCGCGACTGGCAGATGTCGTACGACGCCGTGCGGCACGCGCTGACCGCGGCGTTCGTCGACACCTACAGCCACTCGCTGCAGCACACGCTCTACGCCATGGGCGCGCGCGTCGTGGCGACGTGCCACGGGGTCGCGGAGGTGCGGCTGCGGCTGCCCAACCGGCACCACATCCTCGTCGACCTTTCGCCTTTCGACCTCGACAACGGAGGCGAGGTGTTCCACGTCGACGACCGCCCCTACGGCCTGATCGAGGGCACCGTGCTCGCCGACGGCGCCACGGCCGACGACGGGGCCTGGTGACCGCATGCCCGTCACCGAGATGGACATGGTGCAGCCGACCTCGTGGTCGGACGCACTGACTGCGCGCGCCGAGCGGCCGGACCTGCTGCCGATCGCCGGCGGCACCGACGTGATGGTCGAGATCAACTTCGACCGGCGCCGGCCGGCCGGGCTGCTCGACCTCACCCGGATCGACGAGATCGCGTCGTGGTCCGTCGAGGACGACGTGCTGCGGCTCGGCGCGGGCGTCACCTACGCCCAGGTCGAGGCCGACCTCGCCGACATCGCGCCCGGGCTGGCGATGGCCTCGCGCACCGTCGGCTCACCGCAGATCCGCAACCGCGGCACGGTCGCCGGCAACCTCGGGTCCGCCTCACCGGCGGGCGACGCGCACCCGCCGCTGCTGGCCGCAGGGGCGAGCGTCGAGGTCGAGTCCGTCCGCGGGTCCCGCACGATCCCGGTCGACGAGTTCTTCACCGGCGTGAAGCGCAACGCGCTCGAGCCGGACGAGCTGATCCGTGCCGTGCACGTGCCGCTCACCGGCGGGCCGCAGCAGTTCGCCAAGATCGGCACCCGCAACGCGATGGTCATCGCGGTCGCGTCGTTCGCCCTCGCGCTGCATCCCGCGTCGCGGCGCGTCGGCACGGGCATCGGGTCGGCCGCGCCGACGCCGCGCTCCGCTCCTGAGGCGGAGGCGATGCTCGCCGACGCCCTGGACTGGGCGGGCCGCTCGCCCGTTGCCCCTGAGGTCGTACGACGGTTCGGGGAGCTGGTCGCGCAGAGCGCCGACCCGATCGACGACGTGCGCGGCAGTGCGGCGTACCGCCGCCACGCGCTGAGCGTCCTCGCCGCGCGCACCGCGACGTGGGCGTGGGACCAGTACCGCACGGAGGTGGGGGCATGAGGGTGCGATGCACGGTCAACGGCACGGCGCGCGTCGCCGACGACGTGTGGCCGGGGGAGAGCCTGCTCTACGTGCTGCGCGAACGGCTCGGCCTGCCCGGCTCCAAGAACGCTTGTGAGCAAGGGGAGTGCGGCTCGTGCACGGTGTACTTCGACGGTGTGCCGGTGTGCTCGTGCCTGGTCGCCGCGGGGCAGGCCGAGGGGCGCGACATCGTGACGGTCGAGGGGCTCGCCGACGGCGAGGAGCTGCACCCGGTGCAGCAGGCGTTCGTCGAGGCGGGCGCGGTGCAGTGCGGGTTCTGCACGCCCGGCCTGGTCGTCGCCGTGCACGACCTGCTGCAGCGCGACCCCGATCCCGACGACGCCGACGTGCGCGAGGCGCTGGCCGGCAACCTGTGCCGCTGCACGGGCTACGAGAAGATCCTCGACGCGGTGCGCCTCGCCGCCTCGCGCATCGGCGGTGCCGTATGACGGTTGTCATCCAGGGCTGTGCGGTCGCGACCGTCGACGCGGACGGCACGGAGTACGCCGACGGGCACGTGGTGGTGGACGGCGACCGGATCGTCGCGGTCGGCGCGGGTCCGGCCGGCCCGGCCACGCTCGACGCCGCCGACGAGGTGGTCGACGGGCGCGGCTGCCTGGCCACCCCGGGCCTGGTCAACACCCACCACCACCTCTACCAGTGGGCGACGCGCGGCCTCGCGCAGGACGACGACCTGTTCGGCTGGCTGACCACGCTCTACCCGGTGTGGGAGGGGCTCGACGAGGACGTCGTCGGCGCCGCGACGGCCGCGGGGCTCGGCTGGCTCGCTCGCACCGGCTGCACGAGCACCAGCGACCACCACTACGTGTTTCCGCGCGACGGCGGCGACGTGCTGGGAGCGACCGTCGCGGCCGCGCGCGAGGTGGGGCTGCGGTTCCACCCGACACGGGGCTCCATGGACCTCGGTCAGTCCGCCGGTGGCCTGCCGCCGGACTCCGTGGTCGAGACGACCGACGCCGCGCTGGCCGGCACCCTGCGCGCGCTCGACGAGCTGCACGACCCGTCGCCCGGATCGATGCTGCGGATGGGCGTCGCGCCCTGCTCGCCGTTCTCCGTCACCGAGGAGCTGATGCGGGAGGCCGCGGCACTCGGCCGCGACCGCGGCGTGCGGCTGCACACGCACCTGGCCGAGACGGTCGACGAGGACACTTTCTGCCGGTCGCGCTACGACTGCACGCCGGCGGAGTACGCCGACCGCCTGGGCTGGCTCGGCGACGACGTCTGGTTCGCACACTGCGTGCACGTCGACGAGTCCGCGGCGAAACGGTTCGCCGCCACCGGCACCGGTGTCGCGCACTGCCCGACGAGCAACGCCCGGCTCGGCGCCGGGCTCGCGCCCGTCGTCACGCTGCTGGACGCCGGTGTCCCGGTCGGGCTCGGCGTCGACGGGTCGGCGTCCAACGAGGAGAGCTCGCTGGTCACCGAGCTGCACGCCGCGGTCATGGTCGCTCGGCTGCGCGGCGGAGCCACCGCGATGACGGCGCGCGACGCGCTGCGGCTCGGCACGATCGGCGGGGCGCAGGTGCTCGGCCGCTCCGACGAGATCGGCTCCCTGGAGCCGGGGAAGCTTGCCGACCTCGCGCTGTGGCGCGTGGACGGCCTCGGGCACGCCGGCTGCGAGGACCCGGTGGCCGCGCTGGTGCTCGGCTCGCGGCCGCCGCTCACGCGCCTGATGGTCGGCGGTCGCACGGTCGTCGCGGACGACGTACTCGTCACCACCGACGAGGCTTCTCTCGCCCGTCGCGCCGCCACTGCGACGCGGCGGCTGCTGGAGAGGAGCGGGCGGTGACGATGGGCTCGCGGGTCGCCAAGCCGCGCACGCCGACCGGCAACGGGGTGGGCGCCAGCGCCACGCGGCCCGACGGCGGGCTGAAGGTGCGCGGGGAGTTCGCGTTCTCCTCCGACCTCTGGATGGACGGGATGCTGTGGGGCGCGACGCTGCGCAGCCCGCACGCGCACGCCGCCATCCGCGACATCCGCACCGAGAAGGCCTTGGCGGTGACGGGTGTCTTCGCGGTGCTGACGCACGAGGACGTGCCGGGGGTCAACGCCTACGGTCTCGAGCACCGCGACCAGCCGGTGCTGGCGCACGACCGGGTGCGCTACCAGGGCGAGCCCGTCGCACTGGTGGCCGCCGACCACCCGGAGACCGCGCGCCGGGCGGCGGCGCTGATCGAGGTCGACTACGACCTGCTGCCTCCGGTCACCGACGCGCACGCCGCCGTGCACGGCGCGACCGAGCCGCTGCACCCGGGCGGCAACGTCGTGCGCCACGTGAAGATCCGGCGCGGCGACCCGGACGCCACCGCGCCGGTGGTGGTGACGGGCGAGTACGACGTCGGCATGCAGGACCAGGCCTTCCTCGGCCCCGAGTCCGGGCTGGCGGTGCCGGCGCCGGACGGCGGCGTCGACCTGTACGTCGCGACCCAGTGGCTGCACGTCGACCGCAGCCAGGTCGCCTATGCGCTCGGCGTCGACGAGGAGCTCGTCCGGATCACGCTCGCCGGCGTGGGCGGTGCGTTCGGTGCTCGCGAGGACCTGTCGATGCAGGTGCACGCCTGCATGCTCGCGCTGCGCACGCACCGGCCGGTGAAGATGGTCTACTCCCGCGAGGAGTCGTTCTTCGGCCACGTGCACCGGCACCCGGCGCGGCTGCGCTACGAGCACGGTGCCGACGAGGACGGCCGGCTCGTCTACGTCCGCGCCGAGATCGTGCTCGACGGCGGCGCCTACGCCTCCAGCACGCCGGCCGTCGTGGCCAACGCGGCGACGCTGGGCGCCGGGCCGTACGTCGTACCCAACGTGAAGATCGACTGCTACGGCGCCTACACCAACAACCCGCCGTGCGGCGCGATGCGCGGCTTCGGGGCCGTGCAGGCGGCGTTCGGCTACGAGTCGCAGATGGACAGGCTGGCCGAGGCGGTCGGCGTCGACCCGGCCGAGATCCGGATCCGCAACGGGCTCTCCGAGGGCGACCGGGTCGCGACCGGTCAGGTCATCGACTCGGCCGCGCCGGTCGCGGAGCTGGTGGCGCGCGTGCGCGACATGCCGCTGCCGCCGCCGGCCGGTTCGGACCTGCGGTCGCTGCCTGGCGGAGTGTCCAACACGACGCACGGCGAGGGCGTGCGTCGCGGCATCGGGTACGGCGTGGGCATCAAGAACATCTGCTTCTCCGAGGGCTTCGACGACTACTCGACCGCGCGGGTGACCGTGCGCGTGGTGGGCGACGACCCGGTCGTCTCGGTGCACACCGCCGCAGTGGAGGTCGGGCAGGGCGTGGTCACGCTGCAGGAGCAGATCGCGCGCACCGAGCTCGGCATCGAGCGCGTCCACGTCGAGACCGCGGACACCCGCGTCGGGTCGGCCGGGTCGACGTCGGCGTCCCGGCAGAGCTACGTCACCGGCGGCGCCGTACAAGCGGCCTGCCGGCGGGTCGCCGAGGAGCTGGTGTCGCGCGCGTCGGTCGCGTCCGGCGCGGACCCGGAGACGCTGTCGCTCGCGGACGGGCACGTCGTCGACCTGTCCGGCCGCAAGGTGGCCAGCGTGGTCGACCTGCTCGGCGGCGAGGAGGTCGTCGAGCGCACCGTCGAGTGGCGGCACCGGCCGACGACCACGCTCGACCCGGAGACCGGGCAGGGCAACGCGCACGTGCAGTTCGCGTTCGCCGCGCACCGGGCGGTGGTCGACGTCGACGTCGAGCTGGGCCTGGTCAAGGTGGTGGCGCTCGACTGCGCGCAGGACGTCGGCCGCGCGATGAACCCCGGCGCCGTGCTCGGCCAGATCCACGGCGGAAGCGCGCAGGGCCTGGGGCTGGCGGTGATGGAGGAGATCCAGGTCGTCGACGGGCTGGTGCGCAACCCCTCGTTCACCGACTACCTCATCCCGACCGTGCTCGACATGCCGCCGATGAACGTCGACGTGCTCGAGCTGGCCGACCCGCACGCGCCGTACGGCCTGCGCGGCGTGGGGGAGCCGCCCACCATCTCCTCGACGCCCGCGGTCGTGGCGGCGATCCGCGACGCGACCGGGCTGCCGCTGACCCGTGTCCCTGTGCGGCCGGAGCACATCACCGGGACCTGAACGCCCGAGCCTGAGCACGACGAGTGGTCTCGACAAGCTCGACCATCCGGCCGGTGTGGCCTCTCGACCTCCGGCGGTTCCTCGGCCAGGATGGCGCCCTCGGGTATCTCGGCCCGAGACGATCCTTCTCGGGAGATTGCCTTGTCCAGACTCAGTGGAGTCGTCCTCGGACTCACCACGGCCCTGACGGCCACCAGCGGCCTCGCCGTCACCACCCTCACCGACCAGACTGCCGACCAGACGACGCAGACCCAGCAGGTCGCGCAGACCCAGACCGACCCGGCCCTCACGGCAGCGATCGACGCGATCCTCGCGGACCCGCGCTTCGAGGGCTCGATGGTCGGCGTTTCCGTTCGCGACGCGGAGACCGGCGAGTCGCTGTACGAGCACGAGAACGACCAGCGCATGAACCCGGCCTCG
Organism: uncultured Nocardioides sp.; assembly: GCF_946885725.1. Next base: position 6,704 of record NZ_CAMPGZ010000015.1, on the reverse strand, counting down.
AACATGAAGCTGTTCACGTCGGCGGCCGCGATGGACGCGCTCGGCCCGGACCACCGGTTCACCACCGACCTGCTCGCGACCGCGGCGGTGAAGGGCGGCGCCGTGCGCTCGGACCTGTACCTGCGCGGCGGCGGCGACCCGGTGATGCTCGCCGAGGACTACCGCGACCTCGCCTCGCAGCTGCGCCAGGCCGGCGTTCGCGAGATCAAGGGCGACCTGGTTGCCGACGACTCGTACTTCGACGACGTACCCCTCGGTACCTCGTGGAGCTGGGACGACGAGCCGTACTACTACAGCGCCGTCACCTCCGCGCTGACCGTCGCACCGAACACCGACTACGACTCCGGTACGGCGATCGTGGAGACCACGCCGGGCGCGGTCGGCAGCGCACCCAAGGTCGAGCTGGTCCCGGCGACGAGCGCCGTGAAGATCGTCAACCGCGCGACCACAGGTGCCGCGGGGTCGAGCAACACGCTGTCGGTCGAGCGCGAGCACGCGTCCGACCGGGTCATCGTGTCCGGCAGCATCCCGGCCAACGCCAGCACCAACCAGGAGTGGGTGACGGTGCCGGACCCGACGACCTACGCGTCCGACGTGCTGGCCCGCGCCCTGAAGGCCGAGGGCATCCGCCTCGGCGGGCGCGTCGAGGAGGGCAGCACTCCGGACGGCGCGACGGTGTTGGCCACGCACGAGTCGATGACGCTGAGCGAGCTGCTCGTGCCGTTCATGAAGCTCTCCAACAACATGCACGCCGAGGCCCTGGTCAAGACGATGGGGCAGCAGGCTTCGGGCGTAGGCAGCTGGCCGGCCGGCCTCGCGGTCGTGCGCGCCTACGCCCAGGAGCACGGCGTGGACACCTCGGTGCTCCGGATGTCCGACGGTTCCGGTCTCACGCGCTTCGACCTGCTCACCAGCGACGCGATCGCCGACCTCCTCGTGGCCGTGCGCGACGAGCCCTGGTTCCAGGCCTGGTACGACGCCCTCCCGATCGCCGGCAACCCGGAGCGGTTCGTGGGCGGCACGCTGCGCAGCCGGATGCGCGACACCCCGGCCGCGAACAACCTGCACGGCAAGACCGGCTCGCTGACGTCGGTGACTGCCCTGTCGGGCTACGTGACCAACGCCGACGGGCGCGAGCTGGTGTTCTCGATGATCAGCAACAACTACCTGGCCAGCCCGCGCAGCCAGGAGGACAAGCTGGGTGTGACGCTCGCGAGCTGGAGCGAGTCCGACAGCACCTCCCTCCAGAAGCTCGACCAGCGAAGTGGTCTCGACAGGCTCGACCACCCGAAGGGCCCGGCGCGGTCGGAGGGTCGCGAGGTCGAGTGCTCGTGGGTGAAGGCATGCTGACCGGGTGACCTACTCGTACCTCTCCCACCTGGAGTGCTCGCGCACCGGCGAGCGCTACGACGCGGACGAGATGCAGGGCGTCAGCAGGGTCGGCGCCCCGCTCCTCGTCCGCTACGACCTCGACGCCGCCCGTGACGCGGTGCGGCGCGACGAGGTCGTCGGCCGGCCGCACGACCTGTGGCGCTACCACGAGGTGCTGCCCGTGCGGGACCCGCGGCACGTCACCACCCTCGGCGAGGGGATGACCCCGCTGCTGCCGATGACGACGTACGGCACCGGCGTCGGCATCCCACGCCTGCTGATGAAGGACGAGGGCCTCGTCCCCACCGGCAGCTTCAAGGCGCGCGGTGCCGCGGTCGGCGTCTCGCGTGCCCGCGAGCTCGGCGTCAAGGCGGTCGCGATGCCGACCAACGGCAACGCCGGAGCGGCCTGGTCGGTCTACGCCGCGCGCGCCGGGATGGGCAGCCTGATCGTGATGCCGCAGGACGCGCCGGAGATCACCCGCCGCGAGTGCGTGGCGGCAGGCGCGGAGCTGTACCTCGTCGACGGGCTGATCAACCACGCCGGCGCCCTGGTGAAGGCGGCGGTGGAGGAGCGCAGCGGCTACCAGGAGGTCTCGACCCTCAAGGAGCCGTACCGCATCGAGGGCAAGAAGACGATGGGCTACGAGATCGCCGAGCAGCTCGGCTGGCAGGTGCCCGACGTGATCCTCTACCCGGCCGGCGGCGGCGTCGGCCTGATCGGCATCCACAAGGCGATGCTCGAGATGCAGCAGCTCGGCTGGATCGGCGACCGGCTGCCGCGGCTCGTGGCCGTGCAGGCCGAGGGCTGCCGGCCGATCGTCGACGCGTTCGAGCAGGGCAAGGACGAGTCGGAGCTCAAGGACGGCACGCACACGCTGGCGTTCGGCATCAACGTGCCCAAGGCGCTGGGCGACTTCCTGGTGCTGCAGGCCGTCCGCGAGTCCGGCGGTACGGCGGTGGCGGTGACCGACGAGGACATCCTGGCCGAGCTCGCCGCGCTGGCTTCCGCCGAGGGGTCGTGGGTGTGCCCGGAGGGCGCGGCGTGCTTCGCGGCGGCCAAGCGGCTGCGCGAGGAGGGCTGGATCGGCGAGGACGAGCGGGTCGTCGTGCTCAACACCGGCAGCGGCCTGAAGTACCCCGAGACCGTCGGCGTCGACGTCCCCGTCCTCGCCCGCGACGGGAAGGTCCCGCCGGCATGACCGTCACGGACACCGACGTACGCCACCTGCGGCGCTGCCTCGAGCTCGCCCGCGAGGGGCTGGAGGCGGGTGACGAGCCGTTCGGGTCGGTGCTGGTCGACGCGTCGGGGGAGGTGCGGTTCGAGGACCGCAACCGCGTCGCCGGCGGCGACCAGACCCGGCACCCCGAGTTCGAGATCGCCCGCTGGGCCGCGGAGCACCTCACGCCGGAGGAGCGCGCCGCCGCGACCGTCTACACCTCCGGCGAGCACTGCCCGATGTGCTCGGCCGCGCACGCCTGGGTCGGCCTCGGCCGGATCGTCTACCTCGCGTCGTCGGCGATGCTCACCGCGTGGCGCCAGGAGTGGGGCCTGCCGCCCGGCCCGGTCCGGCCGCTCGCGATCAACGACATCGCGCCCGACGTACCCGTGGACGGGCCCGGTCCCGACGACCTCGTCGAGGAGATCCGAGAGCTGCACCGCCGGCAGGGGACGGGCTGAGTGGGCTCAGCGCGCTCCACGCCCCGTGGCGAGATCCCGGAGCCGGTCGAAGAGGCCGGCGACCGGGCCGACGGCCGCACGTTTGATCGGGTCGTTCGGCACCGACGGGTGCGGCCGGGTCGGCGCGAGCATCTTCACCGCGTTGACCTGGCGGGCGAGGTCCTCGAGCTCGTCCTGGCCGAACACCTCCCGCATCCGCGGGAACATCTCGCCCTCCTCCTCGGCGACGTGCTGGCGGATCTCGGCCATCAGCGTGCGGATCTCCTGCTCGAACGACGGGTCGTCGGGGTCGAGGCGCTCGAGCCGCTTCATCGTGCGCTCCGCCTCGGCGTGCTCGGCCTTGGCCCGCTCGGCCTCCTCCGCACTGACCTTCTGCTTCACGCGCGGGTAGACGGCCACCTCCTCGGCGACGGCGTGCTTGACGAGCTCGATCGTCACCCGGTCGACCAGGTGCCGACGGCGCTCGGCGTCCGGGCTGCCCCCGTCCATCACCGCCTCGAGCTCGACGAACATCTCCTCGACCTCACGGTGGTCCTCGGTGAGGAGCTCGATCACGTCCTGCTTGCTCATGCGTTCCTCCTGAACGGTGTCGCCGCGCGCCGGGCGGTACCCGGGTCGACGGCCGGCACGCGGCGCGCGGCCCTCAGAGGCGCGGTCGGCCGCGCCGGGGTCGGGACACGGTCGGCAGCACCTGGGTCTCGGCGTCCGGCGACGGCTCGGGTGTGTCGGGCGGGCGCGCGACGTCGGGCCCGCGCATCGGATGGGTCGGTCGCACCTGCCGCACCTGGCGACGTACCCGCTCGTCCAGGTCGAGCTCGCGCAAGGTCCGTCGCACGGTGGACAGCACGGAGGCGTGCAGCTCGAGCACGTCGCGGCTGACGTCGGCGGAGATCATCTCCTCGAGCCGGACTCGCGCCTCGTGCACGCCCTCCAGCGCCTCGCGGACCTTCTCGACCTCGGCCGCCGTCATCGAGTGCGACGGGTCGGCCTCGTCGTGCACGAGCTGCCCGAACGCGTCGATGCCCGCGGCCAGCTCCCGGAACGCCTCCGCCAGGCCGAGCAGCACGTCCTTGGCGATCTCGTCGTCGTCGAGCCAGGGCGCGCCGTACGACGAGTCGGCGATGGACCGCAGCATCCCGCGTACGGCGACCGCGGTGTGCTCCAGCGACTCGAGCCCCTGCCGCAGACCGGGCTCGACCCGGGCGGTGCCGACGGCGCGAATGTTGAGCCGGCGGCCCTCCTCGGCCCGCGTCAGGATCTCGTCGACGCGAGGCACCTCGTAGGTGATCATCCGGCTCTCGTCGTGCCACGCCCGCGCCGCGGCGGCCAGGTCGCCGCGCTCCTCGGCCATCTTGGTGAGCTCGTCGGCGGCGCGCATCAGCAGGCCGCTGAGCTGGTTGGCCAGGCCGTCGATGGCGTCGCCGGCGTCGGCGGTGGCGACCTTGGGCGGGACCAGCAGGTTGGCGGCGATGCCCACCGCCGCACCGACCAGCGTCTCGGAGATGCGCTGGCTCGCGGCGGCCTCGGCACCCAGCAGCCCGACGCCGAGCACGAGCATGCCGGAGATTGCGACCTCGACGAGGTTGTTGCGCAGCCGCAGGACCTGGCCGAGGGTGATCGCCACGAAGATCAGCAGCGCGAGCGTCCACCAGGTCAGCGGTGCCACGGTCGAGAACACCACCGCCAGCGACACGCCCGACACCACCGCGATCACCCGGTCGAGACCGCTGGCGAGCAGCGAGACCGGCGTGACCTGGACGACCAGCATCGCGGTCAGCGGAGCGAGCAGCGGCTGGGTGCCCGGGAAGATCAGCAGGCCCGCGATGTAGCTGAGGGTCGCGGCGATCGTGATGCGCAGCGACCAGAGCACCGCGCCGCGACCGTCACGACGCAGACGGTCCAGCTCGCGCATGAGGAGGTGACGCCACCGGTCGCGCACGCGCTCATCCTCTCGCGCGGGGCAAGCCGCGGCCAGCCAGCCACGGGAACGTCGGTGACCCGTGGCATCCTGCGGGGCGTGAGCCTGCAGATCCACCGCGCCGAGCGGACCGACCTGCTCGCCGACGGGCTCGCCGAGCTGCTGCGCACGCCGCTCGACGACCCGTTCGCCGAGGAGCTCGTCGTCGTGCCCGCGCGCGGCGTCGAGCGCTGGCTCACCCAGCGGCTCTCCCACCGGCTCGGCGTCGGCGCCCGCGGCGGCGACGGGGTGTGTGCGGGCGTCCGCTTCCTCAGCCCGCACTCGCTCGTCGCGATGCTGCTCGGAAAGGAGCGCGACGACCCGTGGGACCCCGACCGGCTCGTGTGGCCGCTGCTCGACGTGATCGACGCGTCGCTCGACGAGCCCTGGTGCCGCACGCTCGCCACCCACCTCGGCCACGGCGTGCCCGGCGACGAGGGCGCGCTGCGGCGCAGTCGGCGCTACTCGGTGGCCCGCCGGCTGGCGGGCCTCTTCGCGTCGTACGCCGTGCAACGCCCGCAGCTGGTCACCGACTGGCGCGAGGGGCGGGCGACCGACGGAGCCGGCCACCCCGTCGACGACGACCTCGCCTGGCAGCCGGAGCTGTGGCGCCGGCTCGTCGCGCGCGTCGACGCGGCGCCGCCCGACGTGCGTCACGCCGACACCCTCGAGCGGCTGCGCTCCGGCGGCGACGGGCTCGACCTGCCGCCGCGGCTGTCGCTGTTCGGCCACACCCGGCTGCCCTGCACCGAGGTCGCGCTGCTGTCCGCGCTCGGCGAGCTGCGCGACGTGCACCTCTGGCTGCCGCAGGTGTCCACCCGCCTCTGGGACGAGCTCGCCGACGAGGCGGCCGAGGGGCCGGTGCCGCGCGCCGAGGACCGCTCGATCCTGCGTGTCGGCCACCCGCTGCTCGGCTCGCTGGGCCGCGACGCCCGCGAGCTGCAGCGCTCGCTCGGCGCGGTGCCGACGACCGCAGTCAGCGAGAAGTCCGCGCTCGGCACCGACCTGCTCGGCTGGCTCCACCACGACCTGCGCGCCAACGCCGAGCCGGACGCCGCCACTCGTGAGGCCCGCGTGATCGACCCCCATGACCGGTCCGTGCAGGTGCACGCCTGCCACGGCGCGGCCCGGCAGGTCGACGTGCTGCGCGAGGTGCTGGTGGGGCTGCTCGAGGACGACCCGACCCTCGAGCCGCGCGACATCCTCGTGATGTGTCCGGACATCGAGGCGTTCGCGCCGCTCGTCCAGGCCGGCTTCGGTCTCGCCGACCTGCCCGGCGACGAGCCGGGTCACCCGGGTCACCGGCTGCGGCTGCGGCTCGCCGACCGCGCGCTCGCGAGCACCAACCCGCTGCTCGCCGTCGCCGCCACGCTGACCGAGCTGGCCGGCGGCCGGGTCACCGCGACCGAGGTGCTCGACCTGGCGTCGGCCGAGCCGGTGCGCCGCCGGTTCGGCTTCGACGACGACGACCTCGCCCAGCTGACGCTGTGGGTCGAGCAGGCCGGCATCCGCTGGGGCCTCGACGACAAGCACCGCTCGGCCTACGGCCTCGACCTGGCCGCCAACACCTGGTCCGCCGGGCTCGCCCGCATCCTGCTCGGTGCGGCCGTCGCCGAGCACGAGGGCGGCGAGCTGCGCGTCGTCGGCGACACCCTCCCGGTCGACGGGGTGTCCAGCGGCGCGATCGACCTGGCCG
>NZ_CAMPGZ010000014.1 GCF_946885725.1 uncultured Nocardioides sp. | reverse complement strand
GCAGGAGCACTGCGTTGTCAGAGTCGTCAGGCAAGCGAGAGATGCACGTCCTCCCCATCCTCGTGAAGGTGCTCGCGCTCGGCACCGTGGTCGGCCTCGCCGCCGCGCTCACGCCGACGCTGCTGGCCCTGGAGAAGTGGCCGCTGCTCGTCGCGGTCTGGGTGATCGCGGGCGTCCTGGTCGCGACGTACGCCACCGGCCGGGGACTTCCGGCGAAGTACCTCGTCCCGGGCGTCCTGCTCCTCGTCTGCTTCGTCGTCTACCCGATCGTCCTCACCGCGCAGCTGTCGACGACCAACTACGGCGACGGCACCCGCGGCACGAAGGAGGAGGCGGTCGCCCGCATCGTCGGGACGTCCGTGAAGCAGACGCCTGACGCGCCGCGCTACAACCTCACCGTCGCGACCACCGGGTCGGTCACCGACGGCCCGTTCGTGTTCCTGCTCGTCGACCAGGAGACGGAGGAGGCGTACGTCGGCGACGCCGAGGGGCGCGAGCCGTTCCCCGACGCCACCATCGCGGACGGCTTCGTCACCGAGGCTCCCGGCTACACGCTGCTCACACCGGTCCAGGTCAACGACGCCCAGGAGGCGCTGGCCGACTTCACCGTCCCGACCGACGACGGCGCGATCCGCCGGCTCGGCATCCGCGAGGCGTTCGAGGGCCGGACGACGCTGCAGTACGACGAGGCGATCGACACGATCACCGACACCGAGACCGGCACGGAGTACACCCCGCAGCGCAAGGGCGACAGGGAGTACTTCGTGGACGCGCAGGGGGAGCGGGTCGCCGACCAGTCCTGGCAGATCAACGTCGGCCTCGACAACTACAAGCGGATCTTCACCGACGACCGGATCAGCAGCGACTTCCTGCGGATCTTCGTGTGGACGCTGGCCTTCGCGTTCCTGTCCGTCGCCACCACGTTCCTGCTCGGGCTCGCGCTGGCCGCGACGCTGAGCGACCCGCGGGTGCGCGGGCGGAAGTACTACCGCGCGCTGCTGATCCTCCCGTACGCCATCCCCGGCTTCATCTCGCTGCTGCTGTGGTCGAGCTTCTTCAACCGCGACTTCGGGCTGATCAACACCACGCTGGGGCTCGACATCCAGTGGTTCGGCGACCCGACCATGGCGAAGATCGCCGTGCTGCTGACGAACCTCTGGATGGGCTTCCCCTACATGTTCCTGGTGTGCACCGGCGCGCTGACGTCGATCCCCGACGACCTCAAGGAGGCCGCCTCGATCGACGGGGCCAGCGGGTTCGCCGGCTTCCGGCGCGTCACCTTCCCGCTGCTGCTCGTCGCGGTCGCGCCCCTGCTCGTGTCGTCTTTCGCCTTCAACTTCAACAACTTCAACGCGATCTACCTGCTGACCGGCGGCGGACCGTTCACTCCGGAGAACCCGACGGCCGGTGGCACCGACATCCTGATCAGCTACGTGCTCCGGCTCGCGTTCGGCGCCGGCGGCGCGCAGATCGGGTTCGCGTCGGCGGTCTCGGTCGTGCTGTTCGTGCTCACCGGCGTCATCGCCGCGATCCAGTTCCGCGCCACCAAGGCCCTCGAGGATGTGAACTGACATGACGCAGCCCGTCACCGGCAGCACGCCGGCCGCGGCCGGGACGTTGGCCGCGCTCGACGACGAGCCGAGCACGCAGACCCGCGCCACCGTCGTACCGCCCGGGACGAAGCCGCCACGCGAGCACAAGCTCACCGGGATGCGCTGGTTCCGCGAGATCGGGTGGCGACACGTCGTCGGCGTGGTCGCGATCGTGTGGGCGGTCTTCCCGGTGCTCTACATCGTGTCCGCCGCGCTGAACCCGCTCGGTACGGTCGTCTCCACGACGATCATCCCGCGGCAGTTCTCGCTGGAGAACTTCACCGAGCTGTTCACGACGCCGTCGATCCAGTTCCCGCGATGGGCGCTCAACACGCTCGTCGTCTGCGTCTCCGTCACGGTCGTGCAGATCTTCTGCAGCGCGCTGGCGGCGTACGCCTTCTCCCGGTTCCGGTTCAAGGGGCGCCGGATGGGGCTGCTCAGCCTGCTGCTGGTGCAGATGTTCCCGCAGATCCTCGCGGCGGTCGCGCTGTACTTCCTGTTCACCGAGATCGGCGAGGCGGTGCCGGCGCTCGGCCTCAACACGCTTGCGGGCTACATCCTGGTGCTGCTCGGCGGCTCGCTCGGCCAGGTGTGGCTGATCAAGGGCTTCTTCGACTCGGTGCCGAGCTCGCTCGACGAGGCGGCAAAGATCGACGGCGCGAGCCACTGGCAGACCTACTTCCGGATCGTGCTGCCGCTGGTGCGCCCGATCCTGGCGGTAAGCGGTCTGCTCGTCTTCGTCGCGACGATCGCGGAGTTCCTGCTCGCCAGCATCTTCCTCACGGCCGGGTCGAAGAAGACGCTCGCGGTCGGGCTCTACGGCCTCATCGACGCCGACCGCTCCAACAACCTCGGGCTGTTCGCGGCCGGTGCGCTGCTCACGGCGGTTCCGGTTGTCGTGCTCTTCATGTTCCTGCAGCGCTACATCGTCGGCGGCATCACCGCCGGAGGCGTCAAGGGGTGATCCCCTCCCACCTCTTCGACCCGCACCACGACGGGTCGCCGCGCTACGTTCTCGACCAGGCGCCGTCGCTGGGCGACACGGTGCGCGTGCGGGTGTGGGTGCCTCACGATCCGCGTCCAGGAGCGTGCGCGCCGGACGGGGTGTGGCTGCGGTCGGTGCGGGACGGGGAGCCGTTCCTCGTCCGGGCCACCGCTTCCTCCGCGGTGGGCGCCGGGACCTGGTGGGAGGCCGGGCTGCTGGTCAGCAACCCGGTCACGTCGTACCGCTTCCTGCTGAGGTACGGCGACTCGTACCGCTGGCTCAACGGCGCCGGCGTGCACGACCGGGACGTCACCGACGCCGGCGACTTCCGGGTCTCGACCGACCACCGGCTGCCCGAGTGGGTGCCGGACCAGGTCGGCTACCAGGTGTTCCCCGACCGCTTCGCGCGCGGCGGCGAACCGGTGGAGACGCCCGACTGGGCGCAGCCGGCCGACTGGGACGACCCAGTCGTGCACCGCGGACCGGACGTGCCGTTCCAGTGGTTCGGCGGCACTCTCGACGGGGTCCGCGAGCACCTCGACCACCTGAGCGATCTCGGCGCGACGCTGCTCTACCTGACGCCGTTCTTCGAGGCCCGGTCCAACCACCGCTACGACGCGGCGTCGTTCGACGCCGTCGACCCGGTGCTCGGTGGCGACGCGGCACTGCGCCGGCTGATCGGCGCCGCGCACGACGCCGGGATCCGGGTGGTCGGCGACCTGACCACCAACCACACCGGCGAGACCCACCCGTGGTTCGTCGCGGCGAAGTCCGACCCGTCGTCGGAGGAGCGCGGCTTCTACCGCATCCACGACGACGGCAGCTACGAGTCGTGGCTCGGCGTCCCGTCCCTGCCGAAGCTCGACCACGGCTCGGCCGAGATGCGGCGGCGGCTCTACGAGGGGCCGGACTCCGTGGTCGCCCGGTGGCTGCGGCACGGGCTCGACGGCTGGCGCATCGACGTCGCCAACATGACCGGCCGGCTCGGCGCGGACGACCACGCCCACGACGTCGCGCGGACCATCCGCCGCACGATGGCCGCCGAGCGTCCCGGCGCCTGGCTGCTCGCCGAGCACGGGCACGACGCGTCGCTCGACCTCGCCGGCGCCGGGTGGCACGGGACGATGGACTACGCCGGCTTCACCCGGCCGGTGTGGTCGTGGCTCAACGGCGGCGCCCCCGGCTCCGCCGTACCGCACGGGCTGGAGTTCCTCGGCCTGCCCGTGCCGATCCCAGTGCGGCCGGGCGGCGCTGTGGTGGCCGCCGTACGCGACGCGCACGCCGCGATGCCGTGGCAGTCGCGGATCGCGTCGACGTCTCACCTCGACTCGCACGACACCCCGCGGTTCCGCACCGTCGCCGGCGGCGGTACGTCGGGGTGGGTGGACGCCGAAGGCACCGGGCGCGAGCGGCACCTGCTCGGCCTCGCGCTGCAGATGACGCTGCCCGGGATCCCGGTCGTGTTCATGGGCGACGAGCTCGGTCTCACGGGTGTCGACGGCGAGCACTCCCGGACGCCGATGCCGTGGGAGCGACGCGGCGAGTGGGACGAACCGACGTACGACGCGTACTCGACGTGGATGCAGCTGCGGCGGGAGCACGTGGCACTGCGGCGCGGCAGCCTGCGCTGGGTGCACGTGCAGGACGACTCGCTGACCTACCTGCGCGAGCACGACGATCAGACCCTGCTGGTGCACGTCGGGCGCGCCGCCCACCCGGTGGTCGAGCTGCCGCTCGCCCACCTGGGCGGGTTGCGCCCGCTCCTCGGCGCGGAGCCGGTCGTGCGCGGCGGCGTGGTGCGCGTGCCTGGAGGCGCGGGCGCCGCGGTCTACGTCGTGAGCTGACCCAGCCGCTGCAGCACGTCCTCCACCACGTCGGCGAGCGGCCGGCCCACGTCGACCTCGAAGCCGCGCTCGTCCGGCTCGAGCGGCTCGAGCGTGTCGAGCTGGGACTGCAGCAGCGACGACGGCATGAAGTGCCGGCGGCCCTCCATGCGCTGCCGGATCGTGGTCGGGTCGCCGACGAGGTGCGCGAACACGGTGTCCTCGGCGCCGGTGCGCAGGACGTCGCGGTAGACGCGGCGCAGCGCCGAGCAGGCCAGCACCGCGGACTCGCCGCGGTCGTGCCGCGCGCGCGTCCAGGCCGCGAGCGACTCGAGCCAGGGCTGCCGGTCCTCGTCGCTCAGCGGAGTACCGCTGCGCATCTTCTCGACGTTCGCGGGCGGGTGGAAGTCGTCGCCTTCGCCGTACTCGCACTCCATCGCCTCGGCCACGGAGCGGCCCACGGACGTCTTGCCGGTGCCGGTGACGCCCATGACCACGATGTGCACTACGCGACCAGCCAGAGGAGGCACGCCAGCACGAACGCGGTGAGGCCGATCGTCGTCTCCATCACGGTCCATGTCTTGAGTGTCGTCTTCTCGTCCATCTGGAAGAAGCGGCTGACCAGCCAGAAGCCGGAGTCGTTGACGTGGGACAGCACAGTGGCGCCGGCTGCGATGGCGAACACCAGCGCGACGAGCTGGACCTGACTCGGGTCGGCGGCCTCGACACCGGGTGCGATCAGGCCGGCAGTGGTCACGAGCGCCACTGTCGCGGAGCCCTGGGCTACACGCAGCAGCGTGGCGATGACGAACGCGGACACGATGAGCGGTAGGCCGATGTCCTCGAGCGAGCTCGACAGCGCCTCGCCGATGCCGGACAGCTCCAGCACGCCGCCGAACATGCCGCCCGCGCCGGTGATCAGGATGATCGCGCAGATCGGGCCGAGGGCGCCGTCGACCAGGCGCTGCACCTCGTCGCGGGTGCGGCCGGCGCGCAGGCCGAGCACGTACGACGCGACCAGGACGGTGATCAGCAGCGCGATCGGCGTCTGGCCGATGAGCACGAGGGTGGCGGCGAGCGTCGAGTCCTCGGAGAGCACGCCGGTGGTGGTCAGCGTGCTGGCGACGGTGTTCATCGCGATGAGGACGAGGGGGAGCAGGAGCAGCCCGAGCACGGTGCCGAACGACGCCGGGTTGGGGTGCGGCTCCTCGCGGCCGCCGTTCTCCTCGCCGAGCAGCATGGTCGGCACGTCCACCTGAACCTTCGGCGCGACGACCTTGGAGAACAGGTAGGAGCCGACGTACCAGGTCACGGCCGCGACCGGGAGGCCGATCAGCAGGGTGAGGCCGACGTCCGCGCCGATCTGGTCGGCGGCGGTCACCGGGCCGGGGTGCGGCGGGACGATCGCGTGCATCGCGGCGAACGCGCCGGCGGAGGGGAGGGCGTAGATCAGCAGCGAGCCGCCGAAGCGACGCGCGACGGTGAAGATGATCGGCAGGAACACGACCAGGCCGGCGTCGAAGAAGATCGGGAAGCCGAACAGCAGCGACGCGACACCCAGGGCGAACGGCGCGCGCCGCTCGCCGAACCGCCCGATCAGCGTGTCCGCCAGTGCCTGCGCGCCGCCGGAGACCTCGAGCAGCCGTCCGAGCATCGCGCCGAGTCCGACCAGCAACGCGACCTCACCCAAGGTGTCGGCGAAGCCGTAGAGCAACACGTCCGGGACGTCCGCGAGCGGGAAGCGCGCCGCCAGCGCGGTGAGGATGCTGACCAGCACGAGCGCCAGGAACGCGTGCATCCGCACCACGATGATGAGGAAGAGCAGGACGGCGACGGCGGCCGCCGCGATCAGCAGGAGGACGGGGGTCGACCAGGCGGGCTCCATGGCTTCCATGGGCCGGGTTCTACCCGGTTGGCGGAGCGGCTACGCGGCTTCGACCGCGCCGGGTCGGCGTGACCAGTCCGGCTGCAGAATGGCGGCATGACGTTCCAGGACCTGATGGCCGGCCCGCCCCCCACCCACCTGCCGGAGGACCCGGCGGCGGAGATGCTGGCGAGCGCGCCGTCCGACAAGGTCGACCTCGCCTCCGTCGTCCGCACCCACCCCGAGTCCCCGCTCGCCTGGGCCACCCTCGCCGAGGCGGCCCTCGCCTCCTCGTCCGGCTCCGCCCTCGACGACGTGACCGCCTACTCCTACGCCCGCGTCGGCTACCACCGCAGCCTCGACCTGCTCCGCCGCAACGGCTGGAAGGGCCACGGCCCGGTCCCCTGGGAGCACGAGCCCAACCGCGGCTTCCTCCGCTCCCTCGCCGCCCTCGCCATCGCCGCCGACCGCATCGGCGAGACCCCCGAGGCCGAGCGCTGCAAGACGTTCCTCCGCGACTCGAGCCCGACCGCCGCGGACACGCTGCTCGGCCCGGCCGAGAACATGTAAAGCGGAGTTATTGCGACCGGCGCGCCGCTCGGCGCGCTCACAGTCGCAATAACTCCGCTTTACATGAAGGGCGTGGCCGCCCGACGCCGGAACGTGTCCACACGGGCGCGATCCGGCGAGCCGTCCCCAGGGCGCGCTCGGTCGCCCGCTCTCCGGGGGCCGGCTCGGCTTGGGTCGATGCATGCGTCCGCAGCTCGCCGCGATCGCGGCCACTCAGGGGCAGGTGTTCACGCGCCGGCAGGCACTCGAGGCCGGGTACGACGAGTGCGAGATCCGCGGCCTGACGCGTGACGGCGGTCCGTGGGTGCGCGTGCGGCAAGGCGCGTACGTGCCTCGTGACGACTGGCTGACCTGGGGCGACGACGCGCGGTACGTCGCCGCGGTCAAGGCGGGACTCCTCCGCGGCTCGCCCGACGCGATGGCGAGCCACCAGTCCGCCGCCGCCCTGCACCGCATGCCGCTGCGCACGCGGTGGCGAAGCGACGTGCACACCACGCGCACCGGCGTGCAAGGCACGCGGCGCCAGGTCGGCGTGCGCGTCCACCCCGCCGCCGTCCACCCGGCGGACGAGGTCATCGCCGACGGCTTCCCAGCGACCTCCTTGGCGCGCACCGCCGTCGACATCGCTCGCGAGTGGGGCTACGAGGACGGTGTGGTCGCCGGCGACGCGGCCCTGCGGCTGGGCGCTGCCCGCCGCGACCTCGAGCGCATCGTCACGTCGATGTGGGCCTGGCCCGGGGTCAAGGCCGCGCGCGCCGCACTGCTGGACGTGGACGGCGGTGCCGAGACGATCGGCGAGTCGCTCGCCCGGCTGCTCGTCCTCGAGCTCGGCATCGGCCGTCCCGAGACGCAGTTCCTCGTCACCGACGGCGCCCGCACCGCCTACGCCGACATGCGCCTGGGCAACCACCTGTTCGAGTTCGACGGCCGGGTCAAGTACGTCGGCCGCGAGCACGGCGGCCTCGCCGGCGCGCGGGTCGAGGAGGTGCTCTGGGCCGAGAAGCGGCGCGAGGACTGGCTCCGCTCGCTCGGGTACGGCGTCTCGCGGATCGTCTGGGACGACCTCGTCGGACCGGCCAGGCGCCGCGCGCGCGAGCGGCTGCTCCGGGAGTACCAGTCCGGTGGAGGGCTCTCCCGTGCCGCGTGAGCGACTGAAGGCAACTCGCCCGACAACTCGAGGCAACACGCGCGGCAAGCGTGGGCGGAAAGGGCGAAGCGCCGGAATCGTCCCCTGCTGCGATTCCGGCGCTCCGACGTGGTGGGGCCGATCCGGGTTCCAGAATCCCCCGATCACGGAAGTCCCGGTCGGCCTCGATGAGTACGGTGCCAGTTTCGCAGTCCGTACCACTGACCTCTATGCGCCATTGGCACTAACATGCCACTGTGCCCGCGCGCGACCGCCCCCGACCACTCACCGCGCTGGGCCTGTCGCCCGCGCAGGAGCGGCTCTACCGAGCACTGCTCCGGGTCGCCTCGATGTCGCCGGAGTCCGCCGCCGAGGTCCTGGGCGCCCCCGAGGGTAGCCCGGACTACGCCGAGGCCGTCGACGACCTGGTCTCCCGAGGCCTGGTGCTCCACGCGATCGACGACCTCGTCGCCGCTCCGCCGGCGCGCGCGCTCGCGCAGCTGGTCGGCGCCGAGCACCGTCGGCTCGAGGCGCAGCGCGAGCGGCTCGCGGCGGTGCAGGACCTGCTGCCGGAGCTCGAGGCCGAGCACCGGACGGCGCGCGAGGAGCGCACGGAGCACGTCGAGCTGCAGGCGATCGACCGTCAGCAGGCGGTGCCGACGCTGCAGACGATCGCGCTCGAGACGACCGGCGAGCTCCGCTGGCTCCGGCCGCAGCACTGGGTCAGCGGCGCGGCCGGCGACCGCTGGATCGGGCAGCTGCTCGCCGGCGGCCGTCGCTCCCGGGCGATCTATCCCGCGCGAGCGCTGGAGGAGGCGCCCGTCGCGGTGCGACGTCGTGCCGAACGCGGCGAGCACGTGCGAGTGCTCGGCTCCGTGCCCGGTCGCCTCGCGCTGATCGGCGATGTCGCAGCACTGGTGCCGCGCAGCCTCGGCCCCGGCGACGACGTGATCCTGGTCGTGCGGCAGCGCGCGCTGGTCGACTCGCTGATCTGGCTGTTCGAGTCGCTGTGGGAGCGGGCGCTGGTGGTGCCCGGCCTGCCGGGTGACGGCGACACCGTGAGCGCCGACGAGGGTGCGCGCCGGCTGCTGCTCGAGCAGCTCGCGCGCGGCGCGAAGGACGAGCAGATCGCGCGGACCCTCGGGCTCAGCCTGCGCACGGTGCGCCGCCGGGTGGCCGACCTGATGGACGACCTCGGTGCCGGCTCGCGGTTCCAGGCCGGCGTCGAGGCCGTTCGCCGCGGCTGGATCTAGGCAGCCCCGACCGAGTCGACGGCCGGCTGCGGTGTGCGCGGCGGCAGGATCATCCGGAACGCCTCCGGCTCGAGCCGCCAGGTGCGGGTGCGCTCCGGGCCCTGGATCTCGCCGTCCGCGCTGCACCAGAAGGACTGCCCGGCCACGGAGACCTGCGTGCCGCGCACGTAGACCACGTCGTCGCGGCGCGGGTGGCGGCCCAGCTTCAGCTGGAACGCGTAGCCGAACCGCGCCAGCGGACCGGTCGCGAACGACACCATGACGTCGAGCTTGCCGTCGGCGGTGTCGGCGTGCGGGGTGAGGTCGGTTCCGCCACCGACGGTGCTGCCGTTGCCGATCGCCACCTGCGCGATGTGCCGGTCGAAGTCCGCGACGACCTCGCCGTCGACCTCGACGCGGAACCGGTAGAACGGCGGGTTGGCCGCGGCCTTGGCCGCGCCCATCCAGTAGCCGGCCCGACCGAGGTGCTTCTTCCACTTGTCGGCCTTGCGCGACGCCTCCGCGCCGACGCCGACGTGCACGTTGTTGACCACGATCTCGCCGACGCAGTCAACGATCAGGTCGACCGGGCGGGCGTCGCCGGTGACGAGCAGCTCGGCGGCCGCGGCCGGCTCGAGCGGGATCTCGGTGCCCCGGGCGAAGTCGTTGCCGGTGCCGAGCGGCAGCAGGCCCAGCACGGTCTCGGCGAGCTCGTTGCGCCGGTGCAGGGCCGCGACGACCGCGTGCAGGCTGCCGTCGCCGCCGGCCACGACGACCGTGCGCCCGCCGCGGCGGTGCAGCACCCCGTCGAGCTCGCCCGGCCCGGAGGTCTTGGCGACCTCCACGTCGGTGCTGCGGCGCAGTACGTCGAGCGCCTCCTCCAGCCGGGCGGCGTCGGTGCTCCCCGCGTCGGCGTTGGCGATCAGCAGTACTGGCTCCACGAAGGGCGACAGTACCCGTGCCGTGATCCGACCGGTCACCGAGATCGGGCCGCCGGAGCGGGGCCTCTCGGCTGCTAGCCTTGGGTCGCAAGAGCCCCGGTGCTGGTTGCACTCGGGGCGCTTTGATTTCAGCGGCGAGAGAGGTGCCCCCGATGCCCGCGATCGTGGTGCTCGGTGCCCAGTGGGGCGACGAAGGCAAGGGCAAGGCGACCGACCAGCTCGGCTCGTCGATCGATTATTGCGTGAGAACGTCCGGCGGAAACAACGCCGGACACACGATCGTCGTCGACGGCGAGAAGTTCGACACCCACCTGCTGCCGTCGACGATCCTGAGCCCCGAGGTGGTCCCGGTGATCGCCAACGGCGTCGTGGTCGACCTCTCGGCGCTGTTCGGCGAGATCGACGGCTTCCGCGCCCGCGGCGTGGCCGTCGACAACCTGGTGGTCTCGGCCAACGCGCACGTGATCACCAGCTACCACACCACGCTCGACAAGGTCACCGAGCGCTTCCTCGGCAAGAACCTCATCGGCACCACCGGCCGCGGCATCGGCCCGACGTACGCCGACAAGATCAGCCGGCAGGGCATCCGGATCGCCGACCTGTTCGACGAGAGCATCCTGCGGCAGAAGGTCGAGGCCGCCCTCGACCTGAAGAACCAGATCCTGCACAAGGTCTACAACCGCCGCGCGATCAACCCTGACGAGGTGGTCGAGGAGCTGCTGTCGTACGTCGACCGGCTCCGGCCGATGGTCGTCGACACCAGCCTGTTGCTGAACCGCGCGCTCGACGCCGACAAGACCGTGCTGTTCGAGGGCGCCCAGGCCACCATGCTCGACGTCGACCACGGCACCTATCCGTTCGTCACGTCGTCCAACCCGGTCAGCGGCGGCGTCTGCACCGGCGCCGGCGTCGGACCGACCCGGATCAACCGGGTCATCGGGGTCATCAAGGCCTACACCACGCGCGTCGGCTCCGGCCCGTTCCCGACCGAGCTGCACGACGAGGACGGCGAGCGGCTGCGCACGATCGGCGGCGAGTTCGGCGTCACCACCGGGCGGCCGCGCCGGTGCGGCTGGTACGACGCCGTCATCGCGCGCTACGCGGCCCGGGTCAACGGCCTGACCGAGTTCTGCCTCACCAAGCTCGACGTGCTCGGCGACTGGGAGCGGATCCCGGTCTGCGTCGGTTACGAGGTCGACGGCACCGTGCACGACGAGATGCCGATGACCCAGTCGGAGTTCCACCACGCGACACCGGTCTACGAGTTCTTCGACGGCTGGAAGTCCGACATCTCGGGCGCCCGGTCCTTCGACGACCTGCCCAAGAACGCGCAGGTCTACGTCCGCGCCCTCGAGGAGCTGTCCGGCGCGCCGTTCTGGGCGATCGGCGTCGGCCCCTCCCGCGAGCAGACGATCATTCTCCGCTGATGCGCACGCTCGTCATCGGCACCGGCGGCCGCGAGCACGCCCTCGCGCTGGCGCTGGCCCGCGACCCCGAGGTCACCGAGGTGCACGCCGCGCCCGGCAACCCCGGCATGGCCGCGGTCGCGACCCTGCACGACGTCGACCCGCTCGACGGCGCCGCCGTCGCCGCGCTGGCCACGCGGCTGCAGACCGACCTCGTCGTCGTCGGGCCCGAGGCGCCGCTGGTCGCCGGCGTCGCCGACGCGGTCCGCGCGGCGGGCATCTCCGTCTTCGGGCCCTCCCGGGAGGCCGCGGTGCTCGAGGGCTCCAAGGCGTTCGCCAAGGAGGTCATGGCGGCTGCCGAGGTGCCGACCGCCCTGGCCCACGTGTGCACGACCCCCGACGAGGTGGCCGCGGCGCTCGACGTGTTCGGAGCGCCGTACGTCGTCAAGGACGACGGTCTCGCGGCGGGCAAGGGCGTCGTGGTGACCGACGACCGCGACGAGGCGCTCGCCCACGCGGCGGCCTGCGGGCGGGTCGTGGTGGAGGAGTACCTCGACGGCCCCGAGGTGTCGCTGTTCGCGATCACCGACGGAACCACCGTGCTCCCGATGCAGCCGGCGCAGGACTTCAAGCGCGTCGGCGACGGCGGCACCGGCCCCAACACCGGCGGCATGGGCGCCTACACCCCGCTCCCGTGGGCGCCCGACGGCCTCGTCGACGAAGTCACCGAGCGCGTGCTCCGGCCGACCGTCGCCGAGATGGCCCGGCGCGGTACGCCGTTCAGCGGTCTGCTGTACGCCGGACTCGCGCTCACCAAGCGCGGCGTCCGCGTCGTGGAGTTCAACGCCCGCTTCGGCGACCCCGAGACCCAGCCGCTGCTCGCGCTGCTCGAGTCGCCGCTCGGCGTCGTGCTCAAGGCCGCCGCCGACGGCAACCTGCACGAGGTCGGCCCGCTCAAGTGGCGCGACGGTGCCGCGGTCGCGGTCGTCGTCGCGAGCGAGGGCTACCCCGCGAAGCCCCGCACCGGCGACCCGGTCGAGGGCCTCGACGAGGTCGACGCGCTTCCCGACGTACACGTCGTCCACGCCGGCACCGCGCTGCGCGACGGCACCCTCGTCACCGCCGGAGGCCGGGTCCTCGCCGTCACCGCCGTCGGCCGCGACGTCGCCGACGCGCGGGCGAAGGCATACGCCGGTGTCGACCTCGTCCGCATCGACGGCGCCCACCACCGCTCCGACATCGCCGCCGGGATCTAGAGGAGACCGTCCGCCGTGCTGCCCAATGTCCTCGCTAACCGTTACGCCGGCGCCGACCTCGCCGCGATCTGGTCGCCCGAGCACAAGATCGTGCTCGAGCGGCAGCTCTGGATCGCCGTGCTCAAGGCGCAGCGCGACCTCGGCATCGACGTGCCCGACGGCGTCGTCGAGGCCTACGAGGCCGTCGTCGACAAGGTCGACCTCGACTCGATCGCCGCGCGCGAGCGCGTCACCCGGCACGACGTGAAGGCGCGCATCGAGGAGTTCTGCGCGCTCGCCGGCCACGAGCACATCCACAAGGGGATGACCTCCCGCGATCTCACCGAGAACGTCGAGCAGCTGCAGGTCCGCTCCTCCCTCGAGCTGGTCCGCGACCGCGTCGTCGCCGCGCTCGCCCGGCTCGCCCGGCTCGCCGCCGAGCACCAGACGCTCGTGATGGCGGGCCGCTCGCACAACGTCGCCGCCCAGGCCACCACGCTCGGCAAGCGGTTCGCGACCATCGCCGACGAGATGCTGGTCGCCCTCGACCGGCTCGAGGACCTCCTCGCGCGCTACCCGCTCCGGGGCATCAAGGGCCCCGTCGGCACCGCCCAGGACATGCTCGACCTGCTCGACGGCGACGCCGGCAAGCTCGAGGAGCTCGAGCGCCGCGTCGCCGCCCACCTGGGCTTCGACCACGTGCTGACCAGCGTCGGCCAGGTCTACCCGCGCAGCCTCGACTTCGACGTCGTCTCCGCGCTCGTCCAGGTCGTCGCCGGCCCGTCCAACCTCGCCACCACGATCCGGCTGATGGCCGGCATCGAGCTGGTCACCGAAGGGTTCAAGGAGGGCCAGGTCGGCTCGTCGGCGATGCCGCACAAGATGAACACCCGTTCCTGCGAGCGGGTCAACGGGCTGGCTGTGGTGCTCCGTGGCTACCTGTCGATGGTCGGCGAGCTCGCCGGCGACCAGTGGAACGAGGGCGACGTCTCCTGCTCCGTCGTACGACGGGTGGCGCTGCCCGACGCGTTCTTCGCCGCCGACGGGCTGTTCCAGACCTTCCTCACCGTGCTCGACGAGTTCGGCGCGTTCCCGGCGGTCGTGCAGCGCGAGCTCGACCGCTACCTGCCGTTCCTCGCCACCACCAAGGTGCTGATGGCAGCGGTGCGCAACGGCGTCGGCCGCGAGACCGCCCACGAGGCCATCAAGGAGGCCGCCGTCGGCGTCGCGCTGGCCATGCGCCAGGGCCAGACCGAGAACGACGTCTTCGCCCGGCTCGCCGCCGACGAGCGGCTCGGACTCACCGAGGAGCAGCTCGCCTCCCTCGTCGCCGACCCGATCACGTTCACCGGCGCCGCCGTCGCGCAGGTCGACGCCGTCGTGCGCCGGGTCGAGGAGGTCGTCGCGCGCCATCCCGACGCGGCGGCGTACACCCCCGGCGCCATCCTCTGACCCAGGTGACCACCGACTGGTCGGCGTGGAGCGCGGAGCTCCAGGACCGGATCAGCACCGACCCGCGCACCGCGCACACCGCCGACCTGGTCGTGGTGCAGTCCGGCCGGCTCGTGCACGACGCGCGGCTGCTGCCCGGCGACCTGCGCGACTGCCACGCGGTCACCACGACGATCCTCGCCGTCCTGACCGGTATCGCGATCGACGAAGGCCGGCTGACGGTCGACGACCCGGTCGACTGTGCCGGCCCCGACGCCGCGACCGTGCGGCACGTGCTGACCATGACGCGCGGCGTCAACGTGCGTCCCGACGACATCGACGACGTGACGGCGATGCTGCACGGCTGGGGCGACGCCCTGCGCGGCGTGAAGCGGTCGTGGCGGCCGGGAAGCCGGTTCCACTACGACGCCGGCGCCGCGCACCTGCTGGCGATCCGGCTCACCGAGGCGTTCGGCGACGACCTGCTCGCTGTCGCGCGGCGGCACCTGTTCGACCCGCTCGGCATCGGCGAGGTGCGCTGGCGCGCGGACCCCGAGGGCTTCCGCGTCGGCCACGGGCACCTGGAGATCGCCGCCACCGACCTGGCCCGCCTCGGGCGGCTGGTGCACGAGGGCGGACACGGCCTGGTCGACCCCACCTGGGTCACCGACATGACGACCGCCTGGACGAAGGGCGGCCCGCCCGAGGGCTGCGGCTACGGCTACCTGACCTGGGTCACCCGCGACGGCTGGTTCATGGGCGGCTGGGCCGGCCAGCACGTCTCCGCGTTCCCGGACCTCGACCTGGTCGTGGTGACGACCGGTGACCCGTCGCGCCTGCACCCGGAGTGGCGACCGGCCCGCGCCCACGTGACCGAGATGGTCGACGCGGTGCGCGGGCCGGCAAGCACCCGAGGCTGAGCGGTTACGGGATCAGCGCGGGGTCCTGCGCCAGGGTGATCGCCGTGTGGGCGATCGCGTTGCTCATGATGTCGATCGACTCGCGGTTGACGTTGGAGATGTCGTCGCGCTCGGTGTGGTAGTTCGGGTCGTAGTGCTCGCCCGCCGTACCGCCGAACATCTCGGCCTGCTGCTCGGTCTTCGTGCCGTCGCCGCCGCTGAACAGGCCACCGAAGGTGATGCCGCTCTCGGCGAACGCCTTGTAGTCCGAGCGGTTGCTCACCGGGGTGTCCGTCCAGGGCTGGCCGATGCTGTCGAAGTGCTCGGCGAGGAACTGCGCCATCTGAACGGAGCCGGGGGAGATCACCGCGTCGGCGGCGTTCTGGCCCGAGGAGTTGTCGGCGTCGTAGATGCCGATCTGGTAGTTCGGCGACCCGAGCATGTCGAAGTTCAGGTACACGCCGATCTTGTCGCGCTCGGCCTGCGAGAGGCTGTTCACGTAGTGCGTGGAGCCGACCAGGCCGGTCTCCTCGGCGCCCCACCAGGCGAAGCGGACCTTGCTGTCGAGCTTGTACTTCGGGCTGTTGATCGCCTCGGCGATGGCGAGGATGGTCGAGCTGCCGGAGCCGTTGTCGTTCAGGCCCGCGCCGCCGACGACCGAGTCGAGGTGGCTGCCGAGCATGACGACCTCGTCGCTGCTGCCCTTCTTGGTCTCGGCGACGATGTTGAACGTCTGGCGCTGCTCGACCAGCGTGCGGAGGTCGACGGTCAGGTTCACCGGGCCGTTCTCGGCCTCCGCGGCGAGGGCCTGGCCGTTCGCCTGCGTGATGCCGGTGGTCGGGACGACGTCCTGCGGGTTGTCGCCGAGCGTGCCGTTGAGCTCGCCTTCGGCGTTGTTGTAGATGATCGCGGCCGCCGCGTCGGCGCCCGCCGCGACCTGGCTCTTCTGCGCGAACGTGCAGGAGCCCCGCGAGATGAGCGCGATCTTGCCTGCGGCGTCGACGCCGTCGTAGTCCGCGGCGTCGCAGCCGAAGTTCCCGGGCGTGACGAGGTCGGCGGTGACGCCACCCTCGGGTGTGCTCGGGCTCGCGGTCATCACGTGGTTGTCGATGTCGCGGGCGTTCGGGCTGTTCACGTGCACCGTCTCACCCAGGATCTCGGTGTAGGTGAACGGGAAGTACTGGCGCTCGGTCTTGTAGCCGGCCCTCTTCAGCCGTTTCTCGACGTACCGACCGCTGGCTTCGTAGCCAGGCGTGCCCGACGCGCGGGTGCCGCCGTTGGCGTCGGCGATGCCCTGCAGCGCCTGGAGGTGGTTGAAGATCTTCGCCGGCGATACCTCGCGGCGGAGCTTCAATGAGTCGGTCGGCTCCGCGCTGGCGGTGGTGGCGCCGGCAGTGATGCCGGCTGTGGCGATGGCGGTGATCGCGGCCGCGAAGGTGGCGGCGCGCGTGCGTGACAGTTTCACCCAGAGGCTCCCTCAGCCTGAGGGGAGGACGCGGTTCGTCCGTCCCGAGATGGGCTGAGACAACCAAACGCCTGCGTCGAAGGTCCAGGTCTCTCATCGAACCGTGACCTTTACTCATGGCAGGGTGACGGCATGAGCGAAGTGGTCGCGAAGTCGGTGACCGTGCACGGGATGGTGCAGGGCGTCGGGTTCCGCTACGCCACCGCCCGGGAGGCGCAGCGGCTCGGCGTGACGGGCTGGGTGCGCAACGAGGTGGACGGCACCGTGTCGGTGCTGGTCGAAGGTACGCCGAACGCCGTCGACGCCATGGTCGCGTGGTGCCGCCAGGGCCCCGCCTACGCGCGGGTCGAGCGCGTGGACGTCGAGCCCGCCTCGCCTTCGGGCGCGCGGTCGTTCGCCATCCGCTGACGCGACGCGCGGAGGTCGTGCAGCGCAACGCCCAGCGCCAGCGCGACGAGCACCAGGCCGGACCCCAGCGCAGCCCGCAGGGCGACGGCTGTCGACCCGGTCGAGGACGCCGTCACCTGGTAGACCGACATCACCAGCGCCGTACCCAGGGCCGAGCCGATGCGCTGGCCGGTCTGCAGGGCGCCGCCGGCTGCGCCACCCATGCGTGGCGGTACGTCGTCCAGGGTGAGCGTGAAGTTGGGGGAGACCACCCCGCCGCCGCCGAGCCCGGCGAGCAGCAGCGGGAGCACCAGCAGCGGCCACAGCCCGTCGCCGTCGTGTCCTGGGACGATGATCGTGACCACGCCGAGCCCGACGAGCACCACGCACAGCGCCGTGACCGTGACCCGCCGGCCGACCTGGGACACCAGGTGCCCGGCCAGCGGCGCGGTCAGCGCCGAGCCGGCCGCGAACGGGGTGAGCATCAGGCCGGTCGCCAGTGCCGCGAGGCCGAGGGTCTCCTGAAGGTGCACCGACAGCACCAGGAACGTGCCGGTGAAGCCGGTGAAGTAGAGCGTGCCGAGCAGGATGCCCGCGGCGTACCCGGGCGCGACCGACAGCAGCTCGACGTCGAGCACCGGGGCGCGGCCGCGGGCCACCACCCGCCGCTCCCAGCGCACGAACAGCCAGAACAGCACCGGGGCGGCGAGCAGGACGAGCAGGATCATGGCGCCGTTGCCCATCACGGCGACCAGCGGGAACAGCACGGCGAGCACCGCGGCACCGAGCAGCGCGGAGCCCACGACGTCGATGTCGGCAGGCGTCCCCGTCTTCGCCGGGTCGCGCCCCGGCACCATGCGTGCGACGAACACCAGCGCGACCAGGCCGATCGGCACGTTGACCAGGAAGATCGCCCGCCAGCCGTGCTGCTCGCCGAGCGCGGCGATGATCAGCCCGCCCAGCACCGGGCCGATCGCGGCGGACACCGACACGGTGAGGCCGAAGAACCCGAACGCGCGACCGCGTTCGGCGCCGCGGAACAGCTGCTGGATCAGGCCGGAGTTCTGCGGCGTGAGCAGGCCGGCGGAGGCGCCCTGGGCCAGCCGCGCGACCACGGCCCAGCCTTCGTCGGGAGCGAGGCCGACCGCCGCCGAGGAGATCAGGAACCCGGTCAGCCCGATCAGCATCATCCGGCGCCGGCCGAGCGTGTCGCCGAGGCGGCCGCCCGCGACCAGGGTGAGGCCGAACGCGAGGGCGTAGCCGCTCACGATCCACTGCACCGACGCCGTCGACGCGTCCAGGCCGGACCGGATCGAGGGGAGCGCGACGTTGACGATCGTGACGTCGAGCAGCGCCATGAAGCCGATCACCAGCGTGACGGCGAGGATCCGCCAGCGCCGCGGGTCCGGCTCGTAGGTGGGCTCGGTCTCGCCGGGCGTCGTCCCGCTCAGATCAGGCTCACCCCCTCGTGGTTGGCCAGCCGGTCGGCGACGTACTTCAGGTCCGCCCGCCACACGTCCACGGGCGGGGGCGGCAGCATCTCGTCCCACTCGACCGCCATCGAGCCGAGGATGTTCGGGAGCCGCTCGTAGCGGGCGATGAACCACGTGTGCAGGTGCGCGCTGCCGTCGCCCCAGCGGCACACGTGCACGCGCCCGATGTGCGGCATGCGCGCCATGATCCGGTGCAGCCAGACCTGGATGCGGCCGTACTCCGCCGCCAGGTCGTCGTCGAGGTCCTCGAGGTCCATGTGCTCCCGGGAGCGCAGGATCAGGATCAGCGGCATCCCCGACGGCTTCTCCATCGAGGTCACCAGCCAGCGGTCGTTGCGCCAGATCGCGTGCGGCGGGTCCTGCTCGCCGTCCCACTGGCACGGCCGGTCGCCCTCGCCGTGTCGCGGCGGCTCCTCCTCGAGCGGCGGCTGCACGACCTTCGGCAGCCAGGTGTCACCCACCTGCTCCCACGGGAACGTGTCCCACTCCGCCACCGGCGGCATCGGCAACCGCCCGTCCGGCCCGACCTGCTCCACGACCTTCTTGTAGATCTCCTCCGGTGACAGCGGCATGCGACAACCCTGACACGTGGGTCCGAACAACGATTCGTCTGTGGTTTACGGGGTGAATCACGGAGGCGGGTCGCAGACGAATCGTTGTTAGGGTCCGGGGGTGACCGCCAGCGACCTCGGCATCCCGCCCGCGCCCGCGATCGAGGGGGCCCAGCACATCCACTCCGGCAAGGTGCGCGACCTGTACCGGCTGGTCGACGGGCCGTACGCCGGACACCTGCTGATGGTCGCGAGCGACCGGATCAGCGCGTTCGACCACGTGCTGACGCCGACCATCCCCGACAAGGGCGTGGTGCTGACGCGGATGTCGCTGTGGTGGTTCGAGCAGCTCGAGGACCTGGTGCCGAACCACATCGTGTCCACCGACGTACCCACCGAGGTCGCGGGGCGCGCGGTGATCTGTGAGCCGCTGGCGATGTACCCGGTGGAGTGCGTGGCGCGCGGCTACCTGACCGGGTCCGGCCTGGTCGACTACCGGGCGACCGGCGAGGTCTGCGGCATCCCGCTGCCGGCCGGGCTGGAGGACGGCAGCCGGCTGCCGGAGCCGATCTTCACGCCGGCGACGAAGGCGGCGCTCGGCGACCACGACGAGAACGTGTCGTACGACGCCGTGGTGGCCGAGGTCGGCGAGGACATCGCGGCGCGGCTGCGCGACCTGACGATCGCCGTCTACAAGCGCGCCGAGGCGATCGCCCGCGAGCGCGGCATCATCCTGGCCGACACCAAGCTCGAGCTCGGCGCCCGGCCGGACGGCACGATGGTGCTGGCGGACGAGGTGCTGACCCCCGACTCGTCCCGGTTCTGGCCGGCCGACGAGTGGCAGCCGGGCCGCCAGCAGCCGTCGTACGACAAGCAGATCGTGCGCAACTGGCTGCTCTCCGAAGCGAGTGGCTGGGACAAGGCGTCCGGCGAGGCCCCGCCGCCGCTGCCGCCCGAGGTCGTCGAGCGGACCCGGGCGCGGTACATCGAGGCCTACGAGCGGCTCACCGGCCGGACGTTCTGAGCGCTATCCACAGGCACCGATTGGTCACAGACCGCAGGATCCCGTGTCCGATTCCTGCGGTTGGGGACCAAACCGCAACTCCCCGGCGAAGCCGCTGACGCGGGACGTGACCCGTGAGTAGGTTGTGCCCATGTCGAACCTCGCAGGCCTCCTCGAAGACTCCGCCGCCCGCTACCCGGACCGTGTGGCCATCGTGTTCCCGGGCCAGGCCGGCGACACCCGGCTGACCTACGCGCAGGTCAACGGGGCCGCCAACCAGGTCGCCAACCTGCTGGTCTCGCGCGGGATCCAGCCGGGCGACAAGGTCGCGCTGAGCTGCCCGAACCTGCCGTACTTCACGATCGTCTACTTCGGCATCCTCAAGGCCGGCGCGACGGTGGTGCCGCTCAACGTGCTGCTCAAGGGGCGCGAGGTGGCCTACCACCTCGACGACTCGGACGCGAAGGCCTACTTCTGCTTCCAGGGCACCCCCGAGCTGCCGATCGGCGCCGAGGGCAAGGCCGGCTTCGACCAGACCGACGGCTGCGAGCACTTCTTCGTGATCACCGCCGACCCGGCCGCCGAGTCGCCGATCGAGGGCGCCGAGACGATGGGGCGCGCGATGGCGCAGCAGCCGCCGACGTTCGACACCGTCGAGACCGATGACGACGACACCGCGGTCATCCTCTACACCTCGGGTACGACGGGGCAGCCCAAGGGCGCCGAGCTCCGGCACCGCAACATGCGCGACAACGCGCTGATCGGCAAGGAGCTGTTCGGCGCCGACGCCGAGCGGCCCGACACCTACCTCTGCGTGCTGCCGCTGTTCCACTCGTTCGGCCAGACCGTCATCCAGAACGGCGCGTTCGCGTTCGGTGGCACCGTCGTGATGCTGCCGCGGTTCGAGGCGGGGGCGGCGCTCGCGCTGATGGACCGCGAGGAGGTCACGTTCTTCGCGGGCGTGCCCACGATGTACTGGGGCCTCCTGGGTGCGCTCGCGGACTCGCAGGTCGACGTCGACAAGATCGCCCGCAACCTGCGCATCGCCGCGGCCGGCGGGTCGGCGCTGCCGGTCGAGGTGCACAAGGACTTCGAGAAGAAGTTCGGCGTCACGATCCTCGAGGGCTACGGCCTGTCCGAGACCTCCCCCGTCGCGTCGTTCTCGATCTACGGCCAGCCCCCGCGCGTCGGCTCGATCGGCGTGCCGATCCCCGGCGTCGAGATGAAGCTGCTCAAGCCGGAGAGCTGGGAGGAGATCGAGTGGACCCCCGACGCGATCGGCGAGATCGCGATCAAGGGGCACAACATCATGAAGGGCTACTACGGCCGCCCCGACGCCACCGAGCAGGCGATCCAGGACGGCTGGTTCCGCTCCGGCGACCTGGCCCGCCGCGACGAGGACGGCTGGTACTACATCGTCGACCGCTCCAAGGACATGATCATCCGCGGCGGCTTCAACGTGTACCCGCGCGAGGTCGAGGAGGTGCTGATGACGCACCCAGACGTCTCGCTCGCCGCGGTGGTCGGCGTACCCCACGAGTCCCTCGGCGAGGAGGTCAAGGCGTTCGTGATCCTCAACCCGGACGCGAAGACGACTCCCGAGGAGCTCGTCGAGTGGAGCAGGCAGGAGATGGCGGCCTACAAGTACCCCCGCGAGGTCGTCATCGTCGACTCCCTACCGATGACCGCCACCGGCAAGATCCTCAAGCGCGAGCTGGTCTGACCCGCGACCACCCGGCGGTACGGCGGATCGGGCGGCCGTAGACTCGCCCGCGAGACCAGTCGATCCGCCCCCGCCAGACCAGGAGTGCCCCCGTGGCCCGTGTCGTCGTCGACGTCATGCTCAAGCCGGAGATCCTCGACCCTCAGGGCAAGGCCGTCCTCGGCGCGCTGCCCCGGCTCGGCTTCGAGGGGGTGACCGGCGTCCGGCAGGGCAAGCGCTTCGAGCTCGAGCTCGAGGGCGAGCTGACCTCGGCGCGGCTGGCCGAGGTGCACCAGATCGCCGAGAAGCTGCTGTCCAACCCGGTCATCGAGGACTACTCCGTCCACGTCGAGGAGCACGAGGGGTCCCCGGCGTGAAGATCGGCGTCGTCACCTTCCCCGGCTCGCTCGACGACGTCGACGCCCGCCGGGCCGTGACCATCGCCGGTGGCGAGCCCGTCGCGCTCTGGCACGGCGACCACGACCTGCGCGGTGTTGACGCGGTCGTGCTGCCGGGCGGGTTCTCGTACGGCGACTACTTGCGCTGCGGTGCGATCTCCCGGTTCAGTCCGGTGATGACCGAGGTCGTCGCGGCCGCGGAGACCGGCCTGCCGGTGCTCGGCATCTGCAACGGCTTCCAGATCCTCTGCGAGTCCCACCTCCTGCCGGGCGCGCTGATCCGCAACGAGGCCCAGCGCTTCGTCTGCAAGGACCAGCGGCTGCGCATCGAGAACAACCGGACGGCCTGGACCTCGGGGTACGACGAGGGCGCCGAGGTCACGATCGTGCTGAAGAACGGCGAGGGGTCCTACGTCGCGGACACCGAGACGCTCGACCGGCTCGAGGGCGAGGGCCGGGTCGTCGCGCGCTACCTGGGCCAGAACCCCAACGGCTCCCTGCGCGACATCGCCGGCATCACCAACGAGCGCGGCAACGTCGTCGGGCTGATGCCGCACCCCGAGCACGCCGTCGAGGACCTGTGCGGTCCCGGCACCGACGGGCTCGGCTTCTTCACCTCCGTGCTGACGTCGCTCGTCCGCTAGGCCCGGCCGCCACGGACCGGCGGACCGCGCCCGCCGCGGACGCGACCATCCGTTCCAGCGGTCCGGAGCGGCCGGCGAGCCGGAACCCGGCGCCGATCACCGTCACGACCACGACGTGCAGCCAGAACGTCTCGGGGTTGTCGTCGGGCCAGAAAGGTGGCGTCCGCAGGATCACGTGCAACGTGTAGAGGCTCAGCGTCATCGCGCCCGCGCCGAACACCACGGCCCAGACGGTCGGGAGGACCCGGGTCACCAGCAGGCACAGCCCGATCACCAGCAGCGCCGACCCGGTCGTGTGCACGAGGTCGAACGGCGTGGCCGTGTGCGGCGCGCTCGTCACCAGCCACCACCCGCTGCCGGTCGGGGTGCTGCCGTAGAGCCCGTGTTCCAGGCTGTCCGCCAGGCCCCCCGACGCGTGCGGCACCTCGTCGAGGGTCCGGCGCAGCGCGTCCAGCACGACCGGGTCGTCGACCAGCCGGTCCGAGAGCAGCCGCGACCCCACCGCGGCAGCCCCGCCGATGACGACCAGCCGGACCGCCGTACCCACGCGGCGGAGGTCGCACCGCCCCACCGCCATCCCGGCGAGCAGGTAGGTCAGCCACGGCACCGCGGGGTAGTAGCCGGTGAACAGCAGCTCGGTGAGCAGCACGAACGGGTGGTCCATCAGGGCGGTGGGATGGGGGGAGTCGAGGGTGCGCGGCGGCAGCTCCGGCCGTACGACGTGCGACACGAGCGGCGACACCAGCGCCCAGGCGATCGCCACGAGGGCGAGGCTGCGCGCCCGGAGCCCGAGGAACGGGATGCCGAGCAGGAACAGCACGCCGTAGTAGCTCAGGATGATCGCGATCGTGGTGGGGAGCGCCCCGAGGGCGAGCCCGATCGCGAACACGATCAGCGCACGCACGGCAAGGCCGGCCGCGACCCCGGCCCGCTCCCGGCCGGTCACCGGGGTGCGACCGCCGGACATCAGCGCCATGCTCACGCCGGCGAGCACCGCGAACAGCGCCGAGGCACGGCCGCCGGCGATCAGCTGCACGGTCGTCACGCCGCCGTCGGGCGTGGTGGTGACGAGCGCGTGCGTGGCGATCATGCCGACGAGCGCGAGGTAGCGCGCGACGTCGATGCCGACGACGCGACCGGGGGAGACGATCGGCACCGCGAGGCGCCGCTCAGCCGAGCTGGACGCGGATGACCCGGTCGCCGGAGCCGTTGGACGTGGTGATCCACAGCGAGCCGTCGGGCGACTGCTCGACGGTGCGGATCCGGCCGAAGTCATCGTGCAGGAACCGCCGCTTCCGGCCCTTGCGCGGACCGGTCAGCGTGACCCGGAACAGCGCCGCCCCGGCGAGCGCGCCGACCCAGCCGTGGTTGCCGACGACCGCGAGCCCCGAGGGTGAGCAGGTCGAGGTCGGCTGCCAGGTGGTGATCGGGTCGCGGTACTTCCCGCCGGCCCCGTCGCCGCCCTCCACGATCGGCCAGCCGTAGTTGGCCCCACGCACGATCCGGTTGAGCTCGTCACGGGTGTTCTGCCCGAACTCCGTGGCGTAGAGCCGGCCGCGCCGGTCGAACGACAGACCCTGCACGTTGCGGTGGCCGAGCGTCCACACCGGACTGGATCCGAACGGGTTGCCCGACGGCGTCCCACCGGTGGGCGTGACCCGCAGGATCTTGCCGCCCAGCGACCGCCGGTTCTGCGCGTTGCTCGAGTCACCCGCGTCCCCGGTGGAGATGTACAGCATGCCGTCCGGTCCGAACCGCAGCCGGCCGCCGTTGTGGTTGCCCGCCTTCGGGATCCCGGCGAGCACGACGTGCTGGCTCCCGAGCCGGCCGTCGGCGTACTTCATCCGCACGACGCGGTTGTCGCTCGCCGTGGTCATGTAGGCGTAGAGCCAGCGGTTGCTCGCGAAGTCGGGGTGCAGCTCGAGGCCGAGCAGCCCGCCCTCCCCGGCCGGCACGACCCGGCGGACGTCACCGATCGCCTTCTTGCCGCCGTTGCGTGAGACCCGCCAGACGGTCCCCTCGCGCTCGGCCACGAGGGCGTTGCCGTTGGGCAGGAAGGTCAGCCCCCACGGGATGCTGAGCCCCTTGGCGAGGATGCTGCGTGGAGTCGGGGCCGCCTCGGCGGCGCCGGCGAGCAGCGGCCCGGCGGCGAGCCCGCCGACGCCCGCGGCGCCGGCCTTGAGGAGTGTGCGTCGGTCGAGGTGGGTCGGGTCGGGCGCCAGGTCGGGCATGGCGACAGCCTCACGCACCGGGCGACCGGGTTCAAGGAGTTCCGCGCCTTGTAGATTGAGCGTCGCCACCGTCCCCTCCACGACCGGGAGCCCCGAGTCCGGTGACCGACACCAGCACGCCCGTGGCCCGGCTCGACACCGTCGAGACCGCCACCGACGACCCCGACCGCGAGCAGCCCTGGGCCGACCTCGGGCTCAAGCCCGACGAGTACGCCCAGATCCGCGAGATCCTCGGCCGCCGCCCGACCAGCTCCGAGCTGGCGATGTACTCCGTCATGTGGAGCGAGCACTGCTCCTACAAGTCGTCGAAGGTCCACCTCCGCCAGTTCGGCGAGAAGATGACCGACGAGATGCGCGCCCACCTGATGGTCGGCATCGGCGAGAACGCCGGCGTGGTCGACGTCGGTGACGGCTACGCCGTGACGTTCAAGGTCGAGTCGCACAACCACCCGTCGTACGTCGAGCCCTACCAGGGCGCGGCCACCGGCGTCGGCGGCATCGTGCGCGACATCCTCGCGATGGGCGCCCGCCCGGTCGCGGTGATGGACCCGCTGCGCTTCGGCCCGCTCGACGCCCCCGACACGCACCGGGTGCTGCCCGGGATCGTCGCCGGGGTCGGCGGCTACGGCAACTGCCTGGGGCTGCCCAACATCGGCGGCGAGGCGGTCTTCGACCCGACGTACGCCGGCAACCCGCTGGTCAACGCGCTCTGCGTCGGCGTGATGCGCCACGAGCAGCTGCACCTCGCGAAGGCGTCCGGCGCCGGCAACCAGGTGATCCTGTACGGCGCCCGCACCGGCGGCGACGGCATCGGCGGCGTCTCGGTGCTGGCCTCCGAGACGTTCGACGAGACCGGGCCGGCCAAGCGGCCGAGCGTCCAGGTCGGCGACCCGTTCATGGAGAAGCTCCTGATCGAGTGCACGCTCGAGATCTTCGCCGAGGACCTCGTCGTCGGCATCCAGGACCTCGGCGGCGCCGGGCTGTCCTGCGCGACCTCCGAGCTGGCCAGCGCCGGCGACGGCGGCATGCACGTGTGGCTCGACCGGGTCCCGCTGCGCGACTCCTCACTCGCGCCGGAGGAGATCCTGATGAGCGAGTCGCAGGAGCGGATGATGGCGGTCGTCGAGCCCGCCCACGTCGAGCGCTTCCTGGCGATCTGCGAGAAGTGGGACGTCGACGCCACGGTCGTCGGCGAGGTCAACGACTCCGGTCGCCTGACCATCGAGTGGCACGGCGAGACCGTCGTCGACGTGCCGCCCCGCTCGGTGGCCCACGACGGTCCGACGTACCACCGTCCCTACGTCCGCCCCGACGAGCAGGACGCGCTCCAGGCCGATGCCGCAGAGACGCTCGACCGGCCGAAGAACGGCGACGAGCTGAAGGCGACGCTGCTGCAGCTGGTGGGCAGCCCGAACCTCTGCGACAAGTCCTGGATCACCGACCAGTACGACCGCTACGTCCAGGGCAACACCGTCCTCGCGCAGCCGGAGGACTCCGGCATGGTGCGCATCGACGAGGAGACCGGTCTCGGCGTCGCGGTCTCGACTGACTGCAACGGCCGGTTCGCGCGGCTCGACCCCTACACGGGTGCCCAGCTCGCGCTGGCCGAGTCCTACCGCAACGTCGCCACGACGGGAGCCCGCCCGCTGGCGGTCAGCGACTGCCTCAACTTCGGCTCGCCCGAGGACCCGGGCGTGATGTGGCAGTTCGCCGAGGCCACGCGCGGCCTGGCCGACGGCTGCCAGGCGCTCGGCGTTCCGGTCACCGGCGGCAACGTCAGCCTCTACAACCAGACCGGCGAGACCGCGATCCTGCCCACGCCGGTCGTCGCGGTGCTCGGCGTGATCGACGACGTCACGCGGCGTACCCCGGCCGGGTTCGTCGCGCCGGGGCAGCAGATCTACCTGCTCGGCACCACCCGCGAGGAGCTGTCCGGCTCGGAGTGGGCGCACGTCGTGCACGGCCACCTCGGCGGCCGGCCGCCGCAGGTCGACCTCGCCGCCGAGCGCGCGCTCGCCGACATCCTGGTCAACGCCTCACGGGACGGCCTCATCGACGCCGCGCACGACGTCTCCGACGGCGGTCTCGCCCAGGCGCTGGTGGAGTCCTGCCTGCTCGGCGGGCGCAAGCACGGCATCGGCGCCCGGGTCTGGCTGCCCGACGACCTCGAGCCGTTCGTCGCGCTGTTCAGCGAGTCGGCCGGCCGCGCCATCGTCGCCGTACCGCGCTCGGAGGAGGTGCGCTTCACCGACATGTGCAGCGCCCGGGGCTTCCCGCACGTGCGCATCGGCGTGACGGACGGGGAGGGCGACGACGCCGTGCTCGACGTCCAGGACCGGTTCAGCGTCACGCTCGGCGAGCTGCGCGCCACCTGGTCCGCCACCCTCCCCGCGGCCTTCGCCTGACAACAACGATTCGTCTGCGGTTTACGGGGTCTTTTGCGCGGACCGACCGCAGACGAATCGTTGTGGTGCGTCAGTACGTCGCGACGTTGAGCAGCTTCTCCTTGGTGCCGTCCGGGTCGTCGGCGTTCGACCAGTCGGTCGTGCCGGCGGACTGCAGCGCGGCCTTCACCTGGGCGGGTGTCGCTGACGGGTGCGTCGCGGCGTAGAGCGCGGCGCCACCGGCCACGTGCGGGCTCGCCATCGACGTACCCGAGATGGTGTTGTAGCCGCCGTTCATCCAGGTGCTCTCGATGCACACGCCCGGCGCGATGATGTCGACGTCGGCGCCGTAGTTGGAGAACGACGCGAACGTGTCGTCCTCGTCCGCTCGGCAGGTCGACGCCGCGCCGCCGCCGGGCTGGCCGTTGAAGTCGGCGAGAGCGCTGACCGTGATGACCTCGTCGTACGCCGCCGGCGTGGACTCGGCCGCGTCGGCGCTGTCGTTGCCGGCCGCGACGACGAACGTGATGCCGGCGGCGGTCGCGGCGCAGATCGCCTCGTGCATGGCGTCGTCGTCGGTGCGGCCGCAGTTGCCGTCGTCGGAGCCGGCGCCGCCGAGGCTCATGTTGGCGACCTCGATCTGGTCGGCGTGCGCTGCGACGTAGTCGATGCCGCAGATGACGTCGGAGTTGAGACCGGTGCCGAGGTCGGAGAGCACCTTGACCGGCCAGATCCGCGCGCCCGGTGCGACGCCGACGACGCCGGCGCCGTTGTCGAGGGCGCCGATCGTGCCGGACACGTGGGTGCCGTGACCGTGGCGGTCCTCGGGGGAGAGCGCGAGCGTCGAGCAGTTCTTGGCGCCGGCGCGGTAGATGTTCAGGTCCGGGTGGTCGAGGTCGGCGCCGGTGTCGATGACGGCGACGTCCACGTCCACACGCTCGTCGGTGCCGTTGATCTTCGCGGTCGGCGACTTCTCGGCGTCGGCCCGGTCGACACCGGTCGGTGTGGTCTGGGCCGTCGCGCTGACCTTCGTGTCGCGCTGCACCGAGTCGACCACGGGCAGCGCGCGCAGCGCGGCGGCCGCGGCCGGTGTCATGGTCGCGCTGAAGCCGTCGAGCGCGGTGCCGTACACGTGCCCGACGTCGAGGCCGAGCCGGTCTGCCTGCGCGGTGGCGAGTGAACGCGCGTCGGCGCCGTCCTCGAGGACGACGATGTACGCGGCCGCGTCACCGGTGACCACGGGTACGGCGGGCGCCGCTGCGGCGATGCCGGACCCGAGGACGGATCCGACGACGGCGGTGGATGTTGCTGCTGCTGTGAACAGGAAGTTCCTGCGCATGGGCATCCTTGCTTCCGAGACTGAGCCGACGATTCGGTGTCGGCCTGACGGAGGGGCCCAACGAGCGACCGGCTAGTGGGTCACGGGTCGTCTCGGTGGTCGAGCCTGTCGAGACCACCCCGGTCGCCTCGACAGGCTCGAACGACCGAAACCCCGATTCGTCCGTAGAACTGCGTCCGTGTCGCGCGGAGCGACTGTGGACGAATCGGGTTCAGCGGTTGCCCTTGCGCAGCTCGGCCCACATCTCCTCGGTGACGACGCCGGTGCGGGGGAGGCCGTTGTCGGCCTGGTACTTCTTCACGGCTGCGGTGGTCGTCGCCTCGAAGACGCCGGTGACGGCCAGGCCCGCGCCGTCGGCGGCGTTGAGCGCGCGCTGCAGCCGGCGTACGGCGTGACCCTTCGCGCCGTACTTCATGAGCGGGTGGCGGCCGCGAGCCAGGATCGAGGTCCACAGCGGCTTCGACATCGTGCCGCGCGCGGGGAGGCCGTTCGCGATCCGGTAGGCCTTGGCGGCCGCGGCGGTGGCGGCGTCGTAGGTGCCGGTGATCTCGCCGGCGTACTTCTTCTTCATCTTCAGCAGGCACTGGGCGGCCTTGACCTGGTCGCCGGTGGCGCCGCGTCGCAGGTGCGAGTAGCGGGGGAAGCTCACGTTCACGCCGCCGCAGAAGACCTTGTCCTTGCGGGCGACCGAGCCGCGGCCGAGGTCGAGCCAGTTGGAGTCGATGTTGATCGTGACGCCGCCGTGGGTCTCGTTGTGGCCGCCGCGGTACTGGTGCACGCGCTGGTGGTTGGCCCAGCTGGTGTCGCGGAGGTACGTCGTGCGCGACTCGTTGATCCGGTTGGGGGTGCCGCTCCAGCGCGCGACCCAGAGCTGGTCGGGCATCGCGAACGTGCCGGGGCGGAGTGCGTTGGCGTCGTCGAGCATCTTGATGCCGGTGCCGGCGCTGGAGTAGTAGCCGGCCTTGTAGCCGAGCTCGTGCAGCCGGGTGACCCAGCCGGACACGAACGTCAGTGCCGACTCGCGACAGTCGGTGTTGCCGGTGGAGAAGTCACCCTCGAGGTCGTAGAAGAGCGTGCTGCCCGGCACGATCCCGAGTGCCGATGCGGCGGCGACCGCCTTGTCGGCCTCGGCGCGGCCCTGGGCGAGCGCGGCGGCGTACCCGCCGGCGGGCTTCGGGTTGATCCGCACCTGTTTCTTGTAGCGGTCGCGGGTGGTGCACGACGCCTGCGGCCCGAGCGTGATCGGCAGCAGCCGCCAGCCGTTGGCGAGCTGGGTGCTGACCCAGGTCGGGGTGAGGTTCGGCTGGTTGGGGCAGGCGCGGGAGTCGCCGGAGATGTAGATGCCCACCGCCCAGAACGGCGACGAGGTCAGCCACGCGTCCATCGCGGACTGCGTCGGCGCGATGCACTGGTCGAAGCCGTAACCGGCGAAGTGGCCGGGGGTCGGCTTGTTGCCGGTACGGCGCGCCGCGTCGGCCGGAGCGGTCGGCACGAGCAGCGTCGCGATCAGGGCGAGGAGCGCCGCGGCGAGGGCGCCGCCGGTCAGGCGCGTCGTCGTACTCGACTGGCTGGACATGGCGACTCCCCGGAAGATCTGCACGAGCGGAGAAGTCACTCTAGTCACAAAATCCTCAACCGTTACGCCGAATCTGCAACAAATCGGTGAATTACACGGCTGTCATTCGCGAGGATTTCCGGTCAGCGCCGACCCTGCTGCATCAGGTCCCAAACATCCCTGGTGACCACGCCGGTTCCCGGCCGGCCGCGGCCGCGCTGGTAGGACTTCACCTCGCGCTGGGTCTTCCGGTCGTAGAACCCGGTGACCTCGAGGCGGGAGCCCTCGGCGGCGTTGAGCGTGCGCTGGAGGCGGCGGACCGCGGCCTTGCGGGAGCCGTACTTCAGCAGCGGGTCGCCGCCCTTGGCGAGCAGCGCGGTCCAGGTCCGCTTGGTGGCCTTGCCGCTGACCGGCAGGTCGGCGCGGCGCTGGAAGCGCTTGACCGCCTTGACGGTGCCCTTGTGGTACTTGCCGTGCACGCGGCCGTGGTAGGCGTTCGCCTTCTTGAGGAAGCACTGGAGGGCCTCGACCTTGTCGCCGCGCTTCCCGCGCTTGAGGGCCGGGTACTTCTTGTGGTCGACGGTCGTGCCGCACTTGCGCTTGCTGCCGATCGGCTGCGCGCCCTTGCCGAAGTCGAGGTAGTTGCTGTCGATGCTCAGGGAGACGCCGCCGTACGTCTCGGTGTGCGTGCCGCAGAACTGGCGGAGGCGGTTGCGCGGCCAGGCGTCGTCGGAGACGTACTCCGACGAGGTGGTGCCCCAGCTGAGCTTGCAGTCGTTGCGGCTCACGTAGTGGGCGATCCAGATCTGGTCGGGGAGCACCCATGGATCCGTGGTGTCCACGCGGGCGTCGTCGAGCATCGCGATGCCGGAGGCGGCGCTGGAGTAGAAGCCGCTCTTGAAGCCGAGCTGGTGCAGCCGCTCGGTCCAGCCGCTGACCAGCGCGAGCGCGGAGTCGCGGCAGGCGGCGTCGTTGGTGTTGAACGCCTCGAGGTCGTACCAGAGCGTGCTGCCGCCTGCGATGCCGAGCGCCTGCGCCGCGGCGACGGCCTGGTCGGCCTCGGCGACGCCCTGCGCGCGAGCGGCGGCGTACCCGCCCGCGGGGTTGGGGTCGATCCGCTCCCAGTCCTTCTCGGGGTGGCCGCAGGAGGCCTGCAGCCCGACGTGGATCGGCAGCAGCTTCCAGCCGCGCGACGCCTGGGTGGCGACCCAGGTCGGGGTGAGCTCGGGCTGCACCTCGTCGAACCGGTTGACGCCGGAGGTGTAGATGCCGACGCCGGTGTACGGCGAGCTCACCCACCACGCGTCCATCGTCGTCTGCGGCGGCGCGGTCCAGGTGTCGAACGCGTAGCCGGCGAAGTTGCGCGGCGTCGCCTTCCACGCGGCCTCCGCCGGCCGCAGCAGCGACCCCGTCACGACGATGCCGGCGAGCGCGACGGTCAGAGCGGTCAGGACGGTGGTGAGTCGGCGCAAAATGTCTCCCCCGAGAAGGTGCAGGCTGCCTGGCGGGCGGCGCTGTCGGACGATCGAGCCGCCAACCCTAGCGGTCTTTTCCACAGGACTGCCCACGCGTTTCTGGCACCTCCGGGGTGAAGTTTCGGCCCGGATGTGACGGGATACCAGCATCTGCTGGTAAACCGACAGCCCCCTAGCCTGGTTCCGTGCCCACCCGTCTCCGCCCGGCCGACCCTGTGGAAGCCGCCGCCGCGACAGCTCGGTTCCGCGAAGGCGGCCGCGAAAAGGCCGACCTCCGGCTGCTGACCAAGCACCTGCTGGCGCTGCTCGTGCAGCGGGCGCCGGGGAGCGCAGTGGAGATCCGGGTGCCGCCGTACGCCGCGGCCCAGGCGATCCCGGGGACCCGGCACACCAGGGGTACGCCGCCGGCGGTGGTGGAGACCGACGCGGAGACCTGGATCGCGCTGGCGCTCGGGGATCTCGACTGGGCGGACGCTCTCGCGCAGGCGCGTGTGGTCGCAAGCGGGGAGCGCAGCGACCTCGGCGCGTACCTGCCGGTCGCCGGACGGCCCGAGTAGCCCGACGGCTACGTTTACGCCCATGACGTCTCCGGACCAGATCCGCGCCCGCGTGCGCGAGGTGATGCCTTCCGTCCGCTCCGACCTCGAGGCGCTCGTGCGCATCCCGTCGGTCAGCGCCGACCCGGCCCGCGCCGACGACGTACGGCGTTCGGCGGAGGCGACCGCGGAGCTGTTCCGCGGCGAGGGGTTCGAGGACGTGCAGATCCTGACCGCGGCCGGAGGTGCCCCGGCCGTCGTGGCGCGCAAACCCGCCCCGGAGGGCGCGCCCACGGTGCTGCTCTACGCGCACCACGACGTTCAGCCGGTCGGTGACCCGGCCGACTGGGACAGTGAGCCGTTCGAGCCGACCGAGCGCGGCGACCGGCTCTACGGCCGCGGCGCCGCCGACGACAAGGCCGGCATCGCCGCCCACCTCGCGGCGATCCGCGCGTTCGGCGACGACCTGCCCGTCGGCGTCACGCTGCTCATCGAGGGCGAGGAGGAGGTCGGCTCCCCGACGCTCGAGGCGTTCCTCGCCGAGCACCAGCACCTGCTCGCCGCCGACGTCATCGTCATCGCCGACTCCGGCAACTGGGACATCGGCGAGCCGGCGCTCACCACCAGCCTGCGCGGCCTGGTCGACTGCTTCGTCGAGGTCCGCACCCTCACCCACGGTGTGCACTCCGGCATGTGGGGCGGCGCGGTTCCCGACGCCGTGACCGCGATGGTCCGGTTGCTCGCGACGCTGCACGACGACAACGGCGACGTCGCCGTCGAGGGCCTCGTCCACGGCAAGGCCGCCGACGTCGACTACCCGCTCGACCGCGTCCGCGCCGAGGCCGGCATGGTCGACGGCCTCGAGCTGATCGGCACCGGCTCGGTCGTCGACCGGATCTGGACCAAGCCCGCCATCGCCACCATCGGCATGGACATCACCAGCACCGCCAACGCCAGCAACACCCTCATCCCCGCGGTCAAGGCCAAGCTGTCCGTCCGGCTCGCCCCGGGCGACAACGCCAAGCGCGCGATGAAGGCAGTCGAGGACCACCTCCGCAAGCACGTCCCGTGGGGCGCGCAGCTCACCTTCACCCCGGGCGAGCTCGGCGAGCCGACCCAGATCGACGCCACCGGTCCGGCGTACGACGCCGCGCGGGCGGCGTTCAAGGAGGCCTGGGACGGCGTCGAGCCGATCGACATGGGCGTCGGCGGGTCGATCCCGTTCATTGCGGCCTTCCGCGAGGCGTTCCCCAAGGCATCGGTGCTGGTCACCGGCGTCGAGGACCCGGACACCCGCGCGCACGGCGCCAACGAGGGCCTGCACCTCGCCGAGTTCGAGCGGGTCTGCATCGCCGAGGCGCTGCTGCTGCACAACCTCGCGCAGTAGCCGTGTCGCGGGCGCCGGTTCGGCCTGAGGCCGTCCGGCCCCTACCATGAAGTACGTGCCTCTAAGGACGCGACAGGACACCCACCGGCCCACTATGCGACGCCCGGTACGCACGGCGGCTGAGTTGTCGTCACTCGACGGGGCATCCGCCCCGCCTTCGCTCCTCCGCCTTGCCGGCGCACGCACCGGACGCCGCTCGTGACGGCCGAGGGCATCCCGTCGCGTCCTGCCCGCCGCGGGGACGGCCGTCTCACCCACGAGCTCGACCCCCACGACACCGGACCGCAGGACGCCTGCGGGGTGTTCGGGGTCTGGGCGCCGGGTGAGGACGTCGCGAAGCTCAGCTACTACGGCCTCTACGCCCTCCAGCACCGCGGCCAGGAGTCCGCGGGCATCGCGGTCAGCAACGGCCGGCAGATCCTCGTCTACAAGGACATGGGTCTCG